>JBFMDZ010000032.1 GCA_040753555.1 bacterium | reverse complement strand
GAAAATTTTCATATTAGCACTAATCCCTCTAATTGCCTTTGGAAGGGTTGAGAATGAAAGGGATAAACTTTTAAAGATTGAGGATGAGATTAAAAAAATAGATGCAAGCCTTAAAGCAACAAGTGAAAAAAAGGAAAGAACTAAAAGTAAAATAAATGAACTCTCCCAAAGCCAAAACATAAAGAAGAAAAACCTTAAAAGTTTAGAAGGAGACATAAAGAAAATTTCAAAGAGGATAGATATTACAGATGAAAGGATAGTAGGTCTTACAAAACAAATTTCTACAAAAAAAGAGGGGCTTTCTATTGTAGTAAGAAGGCTTTTTGACTACAAAACATCAAAAAATCCATTTTGGGAAGACAGAGAAAAAGAGGGATTGTTTGGTATTTTAATAGACGAGCTTTCTATTTCAATAGAGGGAAGAGAATTAGAAAAAAAGGGTGAAATTGTAAAAAAAGAGGGTCTTAAAGTAGTCCTTAATAAAACAGAAGACCAAAAGAAAAAGACTGTTTCTGATATAAAAAAGCAAGAGCAAGAAATTGTTTTGCAAAACAAGGCATTGTCAGAGATAAAAAAGAATGAAGAAAAATTGCAAAAAAGGATAAACAAGCTAAAGCAAGACCAGAAAAAGCTTGAGGCACTAATTAAAAGGCTTGAGGCAGAAAGAAAGACAACAGGAAGAGAAAGACCAGGAAAGCCTGTTGGTTCTCTTATCTGGCCTGTAAAAAGCAGGAATATAACAAGGGAATTTGGAAGATATACCCATCCAGAAGCAGGAACAATAATTTTCAACAAGGGCATAGATATATCAGCTCCTTTAGGCTCTTCTGTTTTTGCTGTTTCCGATGGCGAGGTTGTGTATGCAGATTATTTTATGGGATACGGAAGGCTTGTTATGATTGACCATAATGGCTCCCTCTATAGCCTCTATGGCCACCTTGATAGCTTTAATGTCCGCACAGGACAAAGGGTGGCAAAGGGAGATGTAATAGGCTCTGTTGGAAAATCTGGGGATGCTGAAAGCCCAACCTTACATTTTGAGATAAGAGAAAATGGAGAAGCCAGGGATCCGCTGGATTGGATAAGATGAGCAAATTATATCTCATTGATGGCCACTCAATGGCATATCGGGCATTTTATGCTATTCCCACCCTTTCCACATCAAAGGGAGAGCCAACAAATGCCATTTATGGGTTCACTATTATGCTCCTTAAAATTTTAAAGGAGGAAAAGCCAGATTATCTATGCATCTGCTTTGATTCAAAAACACCAACATTCAGGCACAATATATACCCAAAATATAAAGCACATAGGGAGAGGATGCCAGAGGAGATGAGAATCCAAATCCCCATAATTTTTGAGATAATAAAAAGCCTTGGATGTTTTTCTATATCTATTGATGGCTATGAGGCAGATGACCTTATTGCCTCATCTGTTAAAAGATTTAAAGACGATGTAGATGAGATATTTATTCTTACCCAAGACAAGGACATCCTTTCCCTTATTGATGAAAAGACAAAGGTAATATCTACAAAGAAGGGCATTACAGAGAGAACAATCTTTGACAAAGAAAAGACACTTGAAAAATTTGGGGTATCTTCTGAAAAAATTCCCGAGCTTTTATCCATAGTAGGAGATAGCTCAGACAATATCCCCGGAGCAAAGGGAATAGGAGAAAAAACAGGCATTGAGTTAATAAAAAAGCATAGTCTGGATAATATCTTAAAAAACCCGGAGATAATAGAAAATCCAAAGATAAGGGAGGTAATTAAACAAGAAAAGGAGAAAATAGAATTAAGCAAGTCTCTTGTAAGGCTAAAGGACGACATTTCCCTTGATATTTCCCTTCCTTCTCTTAAGATAAAGGAGATGGACAAAAATTCCCTCCTTTCTTTATTTTCTAATCTTGAATTTAAGACATTGATAAATGAGATGTCTTTAAAGGAGGAAAAGGAAAGGGAGATTTTATCGTTTTCTTTAATCTCAAAGACAAAGGGGATTTCTTTATTTCTTAAAGATGATAAGCTTATTATCTCTGATGGACTTAATTCATTTTTAGCAGGTTTTGATGAAGCAAAAACCCTATTTGAAGATGAAAATATAGAAAAAATAGGCTTTGATGTAAAATCCATTATTATCCTCCTTAAAAGCAGGAGAATAGAGCTTAAGGGAAGGTTATTTGATATTATGATTGCCTCTTATCTCCTTACACCAGGCTTAAAACAAAGCCTGGAAGATGTATTTATGAGGAATCTTCCCAATGAAACCCAGGATGCAATGGGTATATTTAAACTAAAGATAGAATTAGAAAAAAAGCTAAAAGAAAATGGGCTTCTTGGGTTATTTGAGGAATTGGAGATGCCCCTTGTAAAAATTCTTTCCGAGATGGAATCTTATGGGATAATGGTTTCTCAAAAATACCTTGTAGAATTTGGAAAAGAGCTTGATAGCCAAATTTCTCTTTTGAGTGAAAAGATATATAGCTTTGTAGGTGAATTTAATATAAACTCACCAAAGCAACTCTCTTTTATTCTATTTGAAAAGCTAAATCTTCCTATAATAAAGAGGGGAAAAACAGGCCCATCAACAGATGAGGAGGTTCTCTTTTCCTTATCAAAGCTACACCCCCTGCCAAAGCTCTTATTGGATTATAGAGAGATTGCAAAGCTTAAATCAACCTATACGGATGGCATTATTCCCCTTATTGGAAACGATGGAAGAATTCATACCTCGTTTAATCAAACAATAACACAGACAGGAAGGCTTTCATCAAGCAATCCAAATCTCCAAAATATCCCAATAAGGACAGATCTTGGCAAAAAGATAAGGAGGGCATTTATACCAAAAGATGGATGTGTATTCCTAAAGGCAGATTATTCCCAGATTGAGCTTAGAATCCTTGCACATATTTCACAAGATAAAGCCCTCATTTCTTCCTTCATTGCTGGTGAGGACATTCATTCAAATACAGCATCAGAGATTTATGGCACATCAAATATAACAGAAGATATGAGACGCCAGGCAAAAACTATAAACTTTGGAATAGTCTATGGAATGAGTAGCTATGGTCTTTCAAAGGAGCTTGGGATATCAGCAGGCAATGCACAGGAAATGATTGATAGATATTTTGCCCTCCATCCAGGGGTTCTAATGTATATCCAGGAAACAATACAAAAGGCAAGGGAGCTTGGATATGTTGAAACCCTATGGAAAAGAAAGAGGTATATCCCAGAGATACTTAGTAAAAACAAGGCAATTCGTGAGTTTGCAGAGCGTGCTGCAATAAATATGCCAATTCAAGGAACCTGTGCAGACCTTATAAAAAAGGCAATGATTGATGTTTGTAAAAAACTTCCATCTAATTGTAAACTCCTCCTTCAGGTTCATGATGAGCTTTTGTTCGAAATTCCAGAGGAAAAAGCATCACAGATAGCGCCTATTGTTATAGAATCTATGAAAAACGCTAGAAAATTTGATGTTCCAATAGAGGTAAATATATCAATTGGCAAAAATTGGGGAGAGATATAAAAAAAAGTCAAAAGTCAAAATGCAAAAGTCAAAAGTGAATTTGTTTAGGATTTGTTTTAAAGATTTAACACAAAACACTTGAAATCCAATTGATTTTTGGTATAATTGCGGATTGACATCAGCCTTTAAATATGTTATTATTTTGATATGGACTTAAGCAAGAGGGTCTTTCCTGTCGCTTGGAAGGTGAGATGGTTAATAATTGCCCTTGCCATATTAAGTGTTGTCCTTATTGCAAAAGAGAATGCAACAAAACCAGAAATATTTATTCCCCTTTTAATTATTACATTTTATAACCTTATTGCCAATTTCCTTTATAAGAAAATAACGACATTTAGGATTTGCTATCTTGAAAGTATGCTTGATATATTTTTTGTATCATCCCTTATTGCCTCAACAGGTGGAATAAAAAGCCCGTTTTACCTTTTTTATTTTCTTATCCTTATATTTGCTGCCTGCTATTACCGAACAAAGGGTGCTATTATATTAGGCTTTGTAATCTCCTTTATATACCTCCTTGTCTTTTTTATTTCAAAAGATATAAGCCTTTTTCCTTATCTTTTAATAAGAATTCCCCTATTTGTTGTTATGGCTGGAATGGGTTCTGTTCTTGTCTCTGAGACAATGCTTTGCGAAGAAGCCCTTGAGGATGAAAGGCAGCAGGCAAAGATTTTACAGCCTCAGCTTCAATCAACAATGTATGAATTAAATATGGAATCAAAGAGGCTCCAGGAGCTTTGTAGCATCTCATTGAAAATGGACGAGGAGCTTCCCTTTAAAAAAAGGCTTGATTACATCATTCAAGAGATTATGGGCTTTTTAAAGACAGACATAAACATTATATTCCTCTTAAATCCAGAGACAGGAAGGCTAGAGCCTGTAGCAAGCTCTGGAAAATCCCTTGTTTCTATACCACAATTTAAGATTGGAGAGGGTTTTGTTGGAGGGGCTGTAAAGGAGGGAAAGACAATAATTATCAATGATGTATATATGAAGGATGAGTCAAATTATAGCTTTTTTAAAGAGATTAAGCTCCTGTCTGCCATTTCTGTTTGCCTTGGTCTTCCTGATTCTCGGGAGGGGCTTATCCTTTGTGGCTCTTATGCAAAAAGAAGGTTTTCTGATAAAGAGAAGATTTTTCTTGAGCTTATTTCTAATGTTGTTTCTTTGCATCTTAAGAACGATAGATTTTATGAGGAGATAAATAGATTAAGTATAACAGATAATGAAACAGCCCTATTTGCCTATTCATTTTTTGAAAATAAGCTTAAGGAGGAATTTGCAAGGAGTATGAGGATTTTAAGGCCACTTTCCTTAATAATTATAAAGCTTGAGCTTCCTTCTAATCTTTCTGAGATTCAAAAGATAGGGCTTATTATAAATTCACAGACGCGTGCTGATGATATAGTTTCATATAACGATGGAAGGTTTTATATCTTGGCATTAAGAACAGGAAGAAATAAGATTATGATTTTGGTAGATAGGATAAAGAGAGAAATTGAGGCAAAGACAGGGTATTTTCCTGTTATTGGTATTTCATCCTATCCCTCATCTGAAACATCCCATATTGAGTTTTTAAGGAGTGCGAATTCTGCTTTGGCATCTGCATTTAAGCATAAGGATAGGGTTGTTATTGCAAATGGATAAAGAGAAATACAATGAGCTTTTAAGAAATATATGGAAAAAGACATTGCCATTTCTTGGAGCAATAACAATGGAAGGAATCTTTAGAAGGATTATAAAAAAAAGAGAGGTTCAATACCCCTATCTTTCAAAGATTAGCCTTTCAGAAAATGGCTTTGACATTTTATCTTTAGATGGAGATAATATAAAAGAGGGAATGAACTTAATTGTCATTGATTTTTATAAATTTTTAGAGGAGATGACAGGAAACATTGTTACAAATGAGATGGATGATTTGATAAAGGAGGTTTTAAATGAAGAACAGCGTTGATTTAAAACTTATAAAAACAGGAATTGCAGGGTTTGATGATGTTATTTTAAAGGGAGGGATACCGAGATATTCATTGAATCTAATAGCAGGTCAACCAGGTGGAGGAAAGACAATTACAAGCTCCCAAATTCTTTTTACCAATTGCAATGAAGATAATAAAGGCATCCTTTTTTCAACCGTCTCTGAGCCACCCATAAAGCTATTAAGGTATCTTCAACAATTTACATTCTTTGAAAGTAAAAAATTTAATTCTTCTATCAAGATAGTAGATATGAGTAAGGTTCTTCACAAGGACGACCCTGATTGGATTATAAAGTTTATTATGCAGAAAATAGAGGAATTTGAGGCAGGTATTGTTGTTATTGATTCATTCAAGGCAATTTCGGGATTATTTTCTAATCCCTCTTATGAAAGGAGGTTTATCTACGACCTTTCGTCAGAGCTTATCCTCTCCCAATGCACTTCATTTTTTGTTGGAGAGTATAGCCCCGATGAAATAACAAAGGAATCTGTTTTTGCTATTGCAGATAGTATTATTTTAATCTCAACAGATGTAAAAGGCTATTTAAGGAGGCATTATATTGAGGTTTTAAAAATGAGGGGCGTAGAATACTTTGCTGGAAAGCATAGATTAACAATAGATAGCTCTGGAATAACAGTGTATCCAAGGCTTAAACCAGAACCTGTGTCAATTAGCGATATATTTCCCCTTTCTGTGAATAGAATAAGCACAGGCACACAAGGCCTTGATAAAATGACAGGGGGTGGAGTTTATGAAGGCTCATCAAGTTTGATTGTTGGTCCATCTGGTGTTGGAAAGACAATCCTTTCTTTACACTTCCTCAATGAGGGAGCAAAAAAGGGAAAGAAGGGTTTATTCATTTCATTTGAGGAGGTTCCCCAAAAGCTTGTTAGAACAGCAAAATCCTCTGGCATAGACCTTGAGAAGCTAATTTCAGAAAAAAAGATGTCTATTTTATATTACTCGCCCATTGAGCTTTCTATTGATGCATTCCACAAGGAGCTCCTTTCCCTTGTTGAGAAAGAGGAGCCAGAGATAATTGTTATTGATTCAATTTCTGATATATCCATTACAATAGCTGACCCAACCCATCTTAAGAATTACCTATTCTCTATGATAACCCATTTAGGCCGCCAGGGGATAACCTGTCTATTCACCTCTGAGATAGAAAAAGAGGATTCCTCAATTACAGCATCAAGGCTTTCTGTTGTTATTGATAACATCTTTATTTTAGATTATAAAAAAGAGGAGGATAAAATGAAAAAGACAATATCTGTCCTTAAAACAAGAAGCCTAGACCACGACAAGGGAATCTTTGAATATGAGATAACAGATTCTGGAATTAAGATTTAAGGTAACTACTTTAGGTTTTTTAAGTAGAAAATTCGTGTCCGTTTATACGGCGGATACCGTCTTACAAAAGGTTTAATAAGAAACATTTACTTCCTACTTCCCACTTCCTACTTCCCACTTCCCCTTATACCATATTTCAAATTATAAGGGCTAAATTCATATAGAATTGATGATATAACAAAAAAACCTGCATACTCTGTTTTTATGATTGCATCGCCTAATGATACAGAGATTCCACCTATTTTTTGAATAGATTCAATTTCTTCTTTATCAAATCCACCCTCAGGCCCTATAAAAACAGAGATTTTCTTTGAAGATTTATGAGAAGCAAGGACAGGCTTAAAATGGGTCTTTTTCTCCTCCTCCCAGGGAACAATTATTAAATCATCCCCTTTTATTTCCTCTATTGCCCTATCAAGCGAAAGGCAATTTGAAATAGAGCAAAGCAAGTAAGAGCCAGATGTAAGGAATGATGATTTTGCAATATTCCTTAACCTCTCAATATTTTCCTTCTTTGGAATAGACCTCTTTGCGATTAAAGGAATTATCCTTTTTATAGAGAATCCTCCAAGCATTTCAACTATTAAGTCCATCTTCGGATGTTTTGGAATGCCCTGGATAAGGGTAATCTCAATTGGAGGTGGCTTTAACTTTTCCTTTTTTGTAATTTTGACAATACATTCTTCCTTCCCTATTTTCTCTATTTCTCCTTTAAACCTTCCACATTTTCCATCAAGAATTATAATCTTATCTTTTTCTTTAAGCCTTAAAACCTTGATGTGCTTGAGGGTTTCTTTTTCCTTGATAATTGTAATATCCTTTGGTTCTTCTATAAAAAATCTATGTTCCAATTTAAGGAACAAGCCTAAAGAAGATAAAGAGAAATAAGCCCATAAAAGCAAAATGCAAAGCCTGGTCTAATATGCTTATTAGTATGCTTTTCTTACCCCTTTTAATCCTAAAGAAATCAACAAAATAATGGGAAATGGATGTAAGAATGGAAAACAAAGCCCATTTTAAATAAGGGGATACAGCCCAACCAAAGAAAAGTAAGGCTATAAGGGTAATAATTCCATGGGCAATAAGCCATTTCCCTGCGTCTCTCTTCTTTTTTGAAAGAATATCAGGCTGAAGCAAAACATCAGAGACAATGTGAGCAAGGAATGCCCGTAAGAAAAGGTCAGCCATTAACCCTGTCTTTGTTTATGCTTTGGATTTGGGCAAATCACCCTTACCCTTCCTTTTCTCTTTATAATCTTGCACTTTTCGCAGATTTTTTTTACCGAACTACCTACTTTCATTTGTATATAAATTTTAAATTTTTATCACTGTCTTAAATTTAAAATTTAAAATTTGCAATTTACAATTTGCAATGTTTATTCTCTATATATCACCCTCCCCCTTGTAATGTCATAAGGAGAGATTTCAACATTAACCTCATCACCTGGAAGAATTTTTATGTAATGCATCCTCATTTTTCCAGAGACATGCGCTAAAACAATATGCTTTTCAGAGACCTTGACCCTAAACATTGCATTTGGAAGAACCTCCAAAACCTTTCCCTTTACAATTACCTTCTCCTCTTTTTTCATGTCAATATAAGGGCACCATTATTTGTAATGGCAACCGTCTCCTCAAAATGGCTTGATAGCTTTCTATCCTTTGTTATTACTGTCCATTTATTAGAATGTATAAAAACATCGCTTTTTCCCTCATTTACCATTGGCTCTATACAAAACACCATCCCCTCTTTAAGAGGAACATCTTCCTTTGATACATAGTTTAAAACCTCTGGCTCTTCGTGTAGCTCCTTTCCAATTCCATGTCCTCCAAAATCCCGAACAACAGAAAAGCCAAAGCCCTCAACATAATTCTGGATTGCAGATGATATATCCTTTATTCCTGCTTGTCTTTTACAATGAGGAAGAGCCTTTTTAAATGCTTCAATTGCTACATCTTTTAACTTATAACATAAAGGGGATATATCTCCAATACCATATGTCCTTGCCGCATCTGCACAATAGCCTTTATAAAATACACCAATGTCTACCTTTAATAGGTCACCATTTTTAAGGCTTCTTTTACTAGGTATGCCGTGAATTACCTCCTCATTTATGGATGTGCATATAGAGCAAGGGAATCCACGATAACCAAGGAATGCAGGTTTTCCACCCTCCTTTACTATCAAATTATGGGCTATATTATTCAAATAGAGCGTTGTAACCCCTGGCTTTATCATATCTAAAAGCTTCAAAAATGTATTTTTAATTATTTCGCCTGCTATTCTTATTCTTTCTATCTCTTCTTTTGATTTAAGGATTATCATTTTAAAACCTTTAACAACCTCTCAAAGACCTCGCTTTCGCTTCCAGAGCCATCCACAGATACTAAAATACCCATTTTTTCATAGAAATCCACAAGGGGCATTGTCTGTTTAAGATAGACATCTATTCTATGCCTTATATGTTCCTCGCAATCATCCTCCCTCTGGCAAAGGGCACCTTGGCACTTGTCGCATATTCCATCTTCCTTTGGAGGACAATTTTTCAAATGATATATTGCACCACAATCCTTACATATCCTCCTTCCTGTATTCCTTTTAATAATTGTTTCAGAATCTACATCCAATTTAATTACCTCATCTATCTTTATTCCCATATCTTCTAATTTCTCTGCCTGGTTTATTGTTCTTGGAAATCCATCAAGAATAAAGCCATTTTCGCAATCCTTGTTTTTTATCCTTTCCTGAATTATCCCAATAATTATATCATCTGGAACAAGCTCTCCTTTTTCCATATAGTCCTCTGCAACAAGACCCATTTTTGTTTTAGTTGATACAGCATCCCTTAATATATCACCTGTTGATATTTGTGGGATTTTAAATCTCTCAACAAGCCTTTTTGCCGCTGTTCCCTTTCCCGCCCCAGGTGGCCCAAATAAAATTATTCTCATTTTATTAAATCCTTACCACAAGTTTTGCGTTTTGCATTTTGAATTTTGCATTTTATTAAAACCTCCCCCTTATCCTTGCCTTCTTAAGGAATCCCTCATAATGATGCATCATAAGATAGGATTCAACCTGACGCAAGGTATCAAGGCAGACACCAACCACAATTAAGATGGTTGTCCCGCCAAAATAAAATGGTGCATGGAGGAATGACAAAGCAATGGTTGGAAGTATGGCAATAATGCCAAGAAATACAGCACCAACAAAGGTTACCCTGTTAAGGATTGTATGGAGATAGTCTGATGTCTGTCTTCCTGGTCTAATCCCTGGAACAAATCCTCCGGATTTTCTTAAGTTATCAGCCACCTCATTTGGATTAAAGATAATGGAGATATAAAAGTATGTAAAGAATATGGTAAGAGCAACATAAAGAAGGTTTGAAACCCCTTCCCTTATCCATGTTGGAATATAAAGAAGCCAGTCAAAAAAACCACCCCTTCCAAGGAATGCACCTATGGTTGCTGGAAATGTAAGGATTGATGAGGCAAATATTATGGGAATAACGCCTGCCATATTTATCTGCATCGGAAGGTATGAGCTTTGACCTCCATACATTTTTCTTCCAATCATCCTCTTTGCATATTGGACAGATACCTTTCTATGACCTTGAATCATAATAACCACACCTGCAACAATACATCCAACAATGAAAACAAGGATAACCCCAACAGGTATATTCATCTCTCCACTAAAAATCCCCTGCATTGTAAGGGCAAGACCCTGTGGAACATTAGCAACAATATTGGCAAAGATAAGGATGGATGAGCCATTTCCTATTCCCCTTTCGGTTATCTGCTCGCCAAGCCACATAATAAAAAGGGCACCCGTTGTCATAACAAGAATGGTCATAAGCTTAAAGGCAATGCCAGGTGCTGGGACAATGGGAACATAGTATTGGGTGCTTTCAAGCCATATGCTTATTCCAGAGCCTTGAATAAGGGCAATAAGAACCGTAAGGTATCTTGTGTATTGGTTTATCTTCCTCCTTCCCTCCTCTCCCTCCTTTTGTATCTTCTCTAAAGATGAAACAAGGTGTGCCATCAAGGACATAATAATTGATGCTGAAATATATGGCATAATCCCTAATGCAAATATGGAAAACCTCTCTAATGCTCCACCTGTAAAGAGATTTGCAAGGCCTGCCATACTCCCTTTTAAGCCTTGAAAGTATGCCTGGAATGCAGAGGCATTTACACCAGGGGTTGGAATGAATGAGCCAATCCTATAAACCGCAAGCAAGCCAAGGGTAAAGAGAATTCTCTTCCTTAGCTCATATATCTTAAATGGCTTGGCAATGCCTTCTAATGGATTCATACTATCCTTCCTCCTATATTATCAACAGAAAAGCAGGTCCTTTTATGGTCACCATCAAAATAAACCCCCTTAAATTTCTGAATAAGGTCAAACCCTAATAGACACCTTTTAAGGGGGTCTGCCTCACAGATAGCAATCTCGGAATCTATAGGACATTCTCCAATTTTTAAGCTAATCTTGTGACGATATGTAATAATGCTTCCCCCTCCAACACCCCCAATGGATACTTTTCTGCCACTTTCAACATTACTGACTATCGCATTTCCTAAACTTCTATTGATTATAGTAATATCAGCCCCAGAGTCTATATGAACAATGATGGGAATCCATTCATTCCGTATCCTGCTGTTAATGTATATTACTGCCCTTGGAAATTTAACCCCATTTATTGCTGACCATTCAAAACCTCCACATTTCATATTAGTAATTCCCCTTTTTCTTTTGGAACTAAATCCAAAAGCGGTGTTCTATTAGGGTATTTCCCTTTTGCCTCTTCATAGACTAAATCTGCATCTTCTCCAAATGCAACCACCCCTTTATCAAGCACAGCAATCCATTTACCACCATATTTTTCTTGAATCTCTGGCATATTTTCTGATATGTAAGCAAATTCTTCACTTACATCAGGGGTGCCTGGTTCTTCAATAATCTCCTCAATATCCTTCCCTAATCTATCAAATAACTCAGCCTCTTTCACTAAATAATCAAAAGCACCACCCCTCATAGCCCTAACCACCCATTCTACCTCTTTTTTTGTTCCTGTGACTATAATTACTTGAAGGTATGGAGCAATTCTTTTAATTTCTCCCAAGACCCTGATTCCCTGATTATGGTCTTTTAGATTATCCTTTCTTTCAGGCAGACCCAAATCTAATATAACAAGCCTCAGTCTCTTTAAGTTTTTCTCAACCATCTCAAGCCCTTCACTGGCAGTCCCTGCTGTAATTACACCCATCCCAAATCTTGCCTCTATATCTTCTTTAAGCCTATTACAGGCCTCAGGAACATCCTCTATAATAGCGATTAAATCTTCTCTATCAGACATCTTTTTCCTCCCTTTCTTTATAAGGCAACTCTATAGTAAAGCTTGCCCCTTTTCCATATTCGCTCTCAAATGAGAGCATTCCTTGATGTGCCTTAATAATACGATTGCTAAGATATAGCCCTATACCCATCTTCCCTGGCTTTGATGAGCCAAATTTTCTTAAAAGGTCATTTTTAACATCCTCCCTCATTCCACAGCCATTATCCTTAAAGGTTACAATAAGGTTACCATTGCTTTGGTTTAGTGTAATATCTATTTTACCATTACCATTTATTGCCTCAACAGAATTTGAGATTAGGTTTCTTATGACTATCCCTATTTTTTCTTTGTCAATGTAGACATCCTTTTCTGGCTCTGGCTTTTTAATATAATATTTTATCCCTTTTTCTTCCATATCATTCTTGTAAATCTTTAAAGCATCTTCTATTAATTCTGTTATTTTGCAGGATGTTTTTTTAATTTCTTCTATACCTGTGCGGTAATCATGGAGCCGTTTAATGATTGAGTCTATCTTTCTTGTTATTCCTAAGGCATCTTCTGTCCTTTTATTTTCTATGTCTTTAAAGAGTGGGTTAAGATAGGGGGTAATCTCATGGTCAACTGCAGATATTAACATCTGCATCTCTTCTATACCTTGAAGCCTCTTTATTTCAGATATAAGCCTCTCTGCCAATTGGGAAAGAATAAACTGGTCATTCTTTACAAAGGCTGTCTCATCTTCATCCTTGCATATCCTTATAACGCCGAAGACTTCTTCTTTCTTTAAAATAGGAACACCAAGGAATCTTTCTGGAGAAGGCCCACTCTTTGGATTATGTTCTGGCTTTGGGCTTATACTATTTAGTTCTTCAGGATTATTAAACATTAAGGGTTTTTTGTAGTATGCGACATAGCCTGTATAACCCAATTTAGAGGGGGTTTCATCTGATATGTCGTATTCAAAATATCCCTCTTCTGGTTCTTCATAGAACCTTTCTTTGCCCTCCTTCCATTCAGCCATCTTTTTAAGCTTTGTTCCATTCTTAATCAATATAGCGCAGTCCCTCCCGCCGATAAGCTTTGGTACTCCATTAACTACCATAAGGTATAAGTCTCTAATATTCCTTGATGTGGCTAATTTATTAAGCAATTCAACATATTTTGCATTGATTATTGCCCTTGATAGCTCCTCTGCCATCCAGACAAATAGATGCTTTTCTTGAAGGTTGAAAAAATTACTTCCTTTTGGCCTTCCAATCCTGATTACACCAAGCACGTCTATTCTTTGAATGTGTGTCTCCCGATAAAATAGAGGGGTAAATAAAACACTTCCTGTACGGATATATCTATCATCTCCTAAACAATATTCAAAGACCCTTCCTGCACCTGGGGCACGGCTTATCTTATACTCCTCTGAAAATTGTTTGCTTATATCTCTCTCGTCGTCTATATCATCAATAAAAGCACTCTGCCGGGCCCTAATTACACCTAATGTTAAAGGTAATTGTGGTTTTTCTATTCCTTCTATCTTCTTTGGTTCATATACATAAGTAGCCCTTTCATCATTATAAGGGTCTTCTATCTTTCTAACCTCTCCATTTTCATCCTTATAAGCCAAACCTGTTGTTCCAAAGCATCTATATATCTTCTTATAAGGCCCAGACCTTTCTTCATCCAAAAGGAATATAGAACAACCTTTTCCACCAAGTAGATTGTTTATTATTATTGTTGCCTGCGAACAGAGCTCTCTTATGCTTAAAAATGCACCAATCTCAATGAGTGAGCTATATGCAGACATTGAATCAATGATTGGAGATTCTTCTTTAAGAACATTTTCTATTTCATTCAAGCTCTGTTGGTTATACTTAATCACACTATCCTTCTTATTGACTACTCGGACAACACCTATAACCTCATTGCCTTTTGAAGAGAGTATAGGAGCAACAATAAAACCTCCAAGCTCTTTATAGCTAAATTCACAGTAATGCTCCTCTTCCCTTTTGGCAATATAATCTTCTGAGCATCCATGGAGGCTCCATCTTTTATCATTCATAATTGAATCAGTAAAAATGGCTTTTTTTTGTAATATTGCACACTTTGTCAGCCCAATATTTTGTAATTGTCCTTCCTTATATTTTTTTACATCATCTTTAGTGAGCACAAAAGGTGCTGTTCCAAGACCAAAATCACCCTTTGTGTTTGCCCTCAAAATGAATCTATTTCCATAATGTATATCCTTCAAAAATATTGAGCAGATTGCTTTGTCCTCTTCATCTTTATTTATCATCTTATTAACCCTATTGGCTATCTCTAATAATTTCTCCTCTAGTGCCATTTATATAACCTTTCCGCCAGAGGCTTCTATCTTTGAGGCGGCTGATTTTGATATAGCATCAACATTTATAGTAAGGGGAATGCTTATTTCTCCGCTTGCTAGTATCTTTACAGGCTTCTTTACATCCTTTATAAGATTTTCTTTATAAAGTAATTCCTTTGTAATTTCGGTATTTTCAGGAAACCTGCTTAAGGATTGTATGTTCACAATCTGATATTCCTTCCTAAATGGATTGTAAAACCCCCTCTTTGGGAGCCTCATTTTAAGGGGTGTCTGGCCACCCTCAAAACCTGGCTGTTTCCCCCCTTTTCTTGCAAGCTGACCCTTTGTTCCCTTTGTAGATGTTCCACCATGACCTGATGCCTCTCCCCTTCCCAACCTCTTTCTTTTTTTATAAGACCCTTCTGGTCTCTTTAATTTATTCAGCATCTTTAACCTCCAAGCAATAGGAAACCTTCCTTATCATCCCTTTAATTTGCGGATTATCTGGTTTTATAACCTCCCTTCCCATTTTTCTTAAACCAAGGCTATCCAATGTCTTTCTATGCTTTGGGAGAATTCCTATCCTTGATTTTATAAGTTTTATCTTTAAATTCTTCATAAAAATATTTTATTCTTTCAAACCCAATCTCGTCAAGTTTTATGTCTTTTCTTTATTCCTTACAAATGTATTGCGAAGGGTAGATAGCTCATAAAGCCTAAAAACCTTCCTCCAACAAGACCTATTCTTATCTTTAAAATAAATGAAACAACAGGTTTTATACCACAAGAAAAAACAAGGCAGATAGAATAAAGGTTGGAGCAGAATAATGATAGAGACAGCCTTCTTTATTATTTCACAACCATAGCCTTTGTGTCAGAGAATTTTCCAGCATTAAGCTTGTAGTAGTATAGCCCAGATGATAGCCTTTCTCCTTGGTTGTTCTTTAGGTCAAAGAATATGGCAGAGCCTTCCTTTGCCTTTGTGTATTGTCCTTTCTTTCTAAAGCCTACATCAATTGTTTTTACCTTTTGTCCTAAGATGTTGTAGATTGAAAGGGAAACATAGTTGTCCTCTGCAAGCTTAAATGGAATCCAGGCTGAATTATTTGTTGGATTTGGGAATGATGGAAGAAGTATAGTATTTGGAATAATGGGTGCATCTATCTCTATGGGTTCTTCTTCTACATCTGGCAATTGGTCTCCTGTGTCTGTTCTTTCAATGAACATTGTGTTTCTGTTTGCATTATTGTCAAAATCAAAGGAGAGGTTTGATTTTCCTTCTGCTTTAACAATGAATGATATGGATGCTAATATCCCTCCCTCGCTTGTTTCTGGCTTCCTTAGACCAAAGGCATAGTCTATCTTTCCATCTTTTACCCTATTCTTTAGGGTAGATGTAGCTTGGGTTGGCCAATTCCCTGGTTGTAGCTTATCTTCTATTGGACAAAGAAGGTTTTGGTCATAGGTTAGGTGAATCTCTCCACAAAGGCTATCCTTTGCCTCAGAGATAAGAATATTTAGGGTAATAACATCCCCTGGCTTTGCATTCTCAATTAAGATTGGTTCAAACCTTAAGGCTATATTTCCCGATGATTTTGCTTTAATTGCCCTTATTCCCCTTCCTGTTGTTGTTTGTGTTTCTCCAAAGTTGTCTCTGAAGATCATAAAGTCCCAGATGTCAATTACACCATCCTGGTTAAAATCACAATTTGGATTGTAAGTTTCTGAGCCAATACTTGAGCCAAGGGAATCTGCCAGGGGTGGCCAATCCAGAATATTTATCTGGCCATCTCCATTTGGGTCTCCGGCAATTAAGGTAATTGTTCCAATCTCAGTGGCATCATTGAATTGGATCTTGGTTATTAAACAATCGGTCTTAGTAGCGGGTGTTGCCCCTGGATAGGTAAAGGCTAGGGTATAGGTTCCTACCGGAATATTGCTAAAGATAAATTCTGAATTAGCATTTGTTGTCTTTGTTTCTCCGGTTTCAACCAATCTTACTAATATTCCTGCCTGTCTTTGTGCCTCTGTTCCTCTATCAATGAGGCATAAACCAGAGATTGAGCCAAATCTTCTTAAGGAATATGCCTTAAAGATAATTGGTGAGCCAGAAAGGCTAGGATTTCTTGCTTCAATTGTATATGTTCCTGGTGGTTCTGTTCCTAAGGTAAGGTAGGTTGCTGATGTTCCCTGTAGGTTTGTTAGGGTTTGTGTGGCTGATAGGCTAAATCCAGTTGCACCAAAGGGATTTTCTGTAATTTCCCAATCTATTAAGACATCAAGGCAAGGGTTGTGATAGAAATCTTCTACCTTACAAACAAATGGGTCTGCTAATGTCTCAGTGCAATTTTGGGTTTGGTTATTTCCTGAGACATAAATAAGATTGGTTGGTGTCCCTGGGGTTATTACTACGCTTGTTGTTCCAATTAACCCTAAAAATTCTCCTGTTATTGTGTAAGTTCCCATATAATGTGCCTCAAAGGAATTTAAGGTAAATGAGCCTCCACCTGAGCTGGTAAATGTGGTTGAGCCGGTAACATCTACATTTGATGCTCCACATTGGGCAAAACAAGAATAAGGTTGTGTTTCTCCTGCTTTAATGCTTTTATTCTCAGGATAAACCCTGATTGATTCTGCAACATAAAATAAACCTTCATCCTTATTAAAGGGAATAGATTGGCTCATTGCATTTGCCAGAACCGTATTATTCCCAAATTTTAAGCTTGATGTTCCTGCCTCTTTTCCTTTAAAGCGAGCTGAGAATAAAATACCAGAGCCAGAAGCTGATCCAGTGAATAATCCAGCAAAGCAATAGATACAACCTGATGTATTTGTGTTATAGGTATTCATTGCCGAGGGAGGGAAAGAGCCAGGGGTAATATTTCTAACCTCTAATACACCTGGATTAAACAAAAGATAAACCTGAGCC
>JBFMDZ010000031.1 GCA_040753555.1 bacterium | reverse complement strand
GCGATTTCCTCATTATAGAGGAACGTATTACTTGTTTTCCATCCTCTATATTACTTATAGTTTTGGATATTTTTTTCACAAACCTTCTCACCTGTTTTGCAAACATAAGCGTTCGTTCCTTTAAATTATATTGTTTTGAATTTTCAATTTTAGTCATTTGAATTTGTTTCGAATTTCGAATTTCGGATTTCATTTGTTCCATTAAAGCTAAACACATACAAATAAATATATCATTTTCCATAAATTATATCAAGCATCATAACTCGATGAAAGATGAAAATGTCCTCTATATCTTACTATCAAAGTAAAAGAGGGAAAAATACATTCCTCCATTAGACCATACCCGGAGGAGATTTGTCTTTACTAAAAGAAAATTCCTTGCTATACTACGCATAGCAAACTATAATAGTAACAGTAACGAAAGAATAAAAATCAATAATTATACAAAAGGGGACATTTTTAATTGGTGCTGACATTCAAATTAACTTGTGCTTGCATTGTAAAATGTTTTATAATATAATAAAGCGAGGGTGGCGGAATTGGCAGACGCGCAAGACTTAGGATCTTGTGGGGAAACCTGTGTGGGTTCAAATCCCACCTCTCGCAGAAAGGAAAAACCCGAATTGGGAAGAAGAAACTAGGAACGATGTTAAACTAATGAGAGGGAACAAGGGATTTGAAGCCCGAAGGGCCGAACTATCTGGATTTTGTTAGGCGAAAAAGGAGCAGATGCGACTTTTTAAGCCTTAGAAAATTCTTTAGTTCAACCCCCACCCTTCGCATAGAGAAATGGAGATTTTCAATGCTATTATTGATTTGATTGATAAAATTGTTTGACCAGGGGTAATTTTGATTATATTTCTTTCTTTAAGGTATTCTTTAAGAAATCTTATAAATTTTATTTCATTTATCTTGGAGAAAAGGGGAGGAGAGATAAAAACCCCATGGGGAGAGATAACTATACCCCACTCCCAAGAAAAGGCTATTTTGCCTGAAGAGGTGAAAGACAATGAACTATAGTTATAAAGAAGGAACATTTGAATTCTGGATAAAGATTAAAAAAAATCCTAATTGGTTGAAGAATGAATTGCCATATAAATTTTTTGATGCTCCACTTGGCGATGCGAGGATAAAAATATTAAAAACCCCTGATATGAAGTTTTATGTAGAGAATTATCATCCCTTGACCTATATTAGAACATTATCATATGATCTTAGACATTTAGATAAAGAAAAGGATTATTATATAGTTTTAACTTGGACAGAAATAGAAATAGTTTTATATATAAATGGAAAGCCAGTTGGCCGTGTTAAAAATGAAATGGAGGTTTTAGTAAAGTAAAAAATTTGCGGGAGTAACTCAGCTGGCAGAGTGCAACCTTGCCAAGGTTGAAGTCGAGGGTTCAAATCCCTTCTCCCGCTGTAAGTAAAAACATAGGATGGAGAAAATATTAAGGAGAAAAGGAAAAAGCAAACGCTTAAATAGGAGGTAAATTATGGCAATTGAATTGACAGATGGAAATTTTAAGAAGGAGGTTCTTGAATGCGAATCTCCGGCATTAGTGGATTTTTGGGCACCTTGGTGTGGACCTTGTAAAATGATGGGCCCAATTATTGATGAATTAGCAGAGGAATATAAGGGAAAGGTAAAGATAGGCAAACTTAATGTTGACGAAAATAGAAATATTGCAGTAGAATATGGAATAATGAGTATTCCAACACTTAAGTTTTTTGATAAAGGCAGGATTGTTAATGAGATAATTGGTGTAGTTGATAAGAATGTTTTAAAAAAAGCTATAAATAAATTAATTTCCGGGGTGTAGCGCAGACCGGTTTAGCGCGCCTGCTTTGGGAGCAGGAGGTCAGAGGTTCAAATCCTCTCACCCCGAGAAAGGAGGAAAAATTGGAGAAAAGGGGAGGAGAGATAAAAACCCCATGGGGAGAGATAACTATACCCCACTCCCAAGAAAAGGCTATTTTGCCTGAAGAGGTGAAAGA
Organism: bacterium; assembly: GCA_040753555.1. Classification (NCBI taxonomy): domain Bacteria; species bacterium. The sequence continues at coordinate 15,531 of JBFMDZ010000031.1, read as the reverse complement.
CAATGAACTATAGTTATAAAGAAGGAACATTTGAATTCTGGATAAAGATTAAAAAAAATCCTAATTGGTTGAAGAATGAATTGCCATATAAATTTTTTGATGCTCCACTTGGCGATGCGAGGATAAAAATATTAAAAACCCCTGATATGAAGTTTTATGTAGAGAATTATCATCCCTTGACCTATATTAGAACATTATCATATGATCTTAGACATTTAGATAAAGAAAAGGATTATTATATAGTTTTAACTTGGACAGAAATAGAAATAGTTTTATATATAAATGGAAAGCCAGTTGGCCGTGTTAAAAATGAAATGGAGGTTTTAGTAAAGTAAAAAATTTGCGGGAGTAACTCAGCTGGCAGAGTGCAACCTTGCCAAGGTTGAAGTCGAGGGTTCAAATCCCTTCTCCCGCTGTAAGTAAAAACATAGGATGGAGAAAATATTAAGGAGAAAAGGAAAAAGCAAACGCTTAAATAGGAGGTAAATTATGGCAATTGAATTGACAGATGGAAATTTTAAGAAGGAGGTTCTTGAATGCGAATCTCCGGCATTAGTGGATTTTTGGGCACCTTGGTGTGGACCTTGTAAAATGATGGGCCCAATTATTGATGAATTAGCAGAGGAATATAAGGGAAAGGTAAAGATAGGCAAACTTAATGTTGACGAAAATAGAAATATTGCAGTAGAATATGGAATAATGAGTATTCCAACACTTAAGTTTTTTGATAAAGGCAGGATTGTTAATGAGATAATTGGTGTAGTTGATAAGAATGTTTTAAAAAAAGCTATAAATAAATTAATTTCCGGGGTGTAGCGCAGACCGGTTTAGCGCGCCTGCTTTGGGAGCAGGAGGTCAGAGGTTCAAATCCTCTCACCCCGAGAAAGGAGGAAAAAGAAGATGGAAACACTTAAGGAGATGTATGAAAAATTGAGGGAAGGGGAAGGGTATGCTATAAAAAACGTAGCTGCTGAACTAAAAATGGCCCCAATTACATTCAAAAGCTATGTTTATAAAGGGGTAAAACCAAAGGATCCGGAAGTATTAAAGAGGATTACAAGATACTTTAAAAAAGAGTTATCTTCTTTAGAAAAAAAGAAGGGGGAGCTACTAGCAGGAAAATTAACAGGAAAACTAACAGGGGTAAGAAAAGGACTTACTAGCCTTTTTCTTGAAGTTGGAAAAGGGAATACTAGGGAAGCTATTAAGGATATAAAAAAGGAATTAAGTATTCCCCCTACAACCTTCGAACACTGGTATTACGAAGGCTTGAAGCCAAATGAAGAAAACTTAAAAAGGCTTGCAGAATACTTTACAAAGAAGCTTAAAAGACCCATCACCCCTGGATGTATCCTTGGATTAGAGGAGATAAAGAAAGAAGAAAAGCCTAAGGTAGAAGAAAAGCCAAAGCCAAAAGTAGAAATCAAGGCAAAGCCTAAACCAGTAGAAAAACCAAAACCAAAAGTAGAAATCAAGGCAAAGCCTAAGGTAGAAGAAAAGCCAAAGCCAAAAGTAGAAATTAAGGCAAAGCCTAAACCAGTAGAAAAACCAAAACCAAAAGTAGAAATCAAGGCAAAGCCTAAGGTAGAAGAAAAGCCAAAGCCAAAAGTAGAAATTAAGGCAAAGCCTAAACCAGTAGAAAAACCAAAACCACCAATTAAGGCAAAGCCTAAGGTAGAAGAAAAGCCAAAGCCAAAAGTAGAAATTAAGGCAAAGCCTAAACCAGTAGAAAAACCAAAACCAAAAGTAGAAATCAAGGCAAAGCCTAAGGTAGAAGAAAAGTCAAAAGAGGAATTAAAGTTAAAACCAGAGGATATAGATAGCTTAATAGAAGGGCTTAAATCCTTACAATCTGAGCTTAAAGAGAAAAAAGAGCCCCCTCTTTCTGATGAAGAAAAGGCATTGATTGCTAAATTTAGAAAGCTCTCTTCCTCTGAAAAGCAAGGGCTTATGATGTTTTTAAAGTAGGTGGAAGAGAAGATAAAAACGATTTTAGAAAGGGATGTAGTGCCAATCCTTGCAAGTCATGGGGGAGGGTGTGAGTTTGTTGAATTAACGCCCAATAATATTGTTAAGGTAAAGCTTACAGGAATGTGTTGTGGATGCAGAGGGGCAAAGGCAAGCATCAAGGGCGTTGTTGAGGGGATATTAAAGGAAAATATAGAGGGAATAAAGGCTGTAGAAGAGATCTAAAAAAGTCTAAAGAGTCTAGGAGTCATAGAGTCTGGGGGTCTAAAGAGTCTATTAGGTTTACAAACCATCTGACTCCCTGACTCTCTGACTTTAAGACTCTCTGACTCTTAAAGTGGAATGAATTTTGGAACAGATAAACACATATGAAAAAAAGAATTCTTGTAGTTGATGATGACCCTGATATGGCAGATTCAATCGCCTCTCTCTTAAAAGATGAGGGATTTGAGACTACTTATGTTCTAAATGGAAATGAAGCAATTAAAAAGGTATCTGAATTCCAACCAGAGGTAATTCTTCTTGATATCGCTATGCCTGGGATGGATGGATATGATACGCTCAAAAGTCTTAAAAAAGAGGGGTTAAAAAGCCCTATCATCATAATTACAGCATATAGAGACGGAACAATGAATGAGAGGGCTCTTGCCTGTCTTAAAGAAGGGGCATATACAGTAATCTATAAACCATTTGACCCAGAAGAGCTTATATCACTACTAAAAGAAGCTCTATGAAAAAACAAAGAATTAGCATTCAAGCAAAGCTTTTGTTCTTGATGCTTGGTATAATTGTCCTTACCACCTCTATTTTTATCTATGTTTTTATAAAAGAGGAAAAAGGTTTTTTTCTTAACCTAGGAATAGCTCCAGCTGATATAGAAATATTTGCAGCAAAAATAAATCAAAAACTTGCATTGATTCTTTCCATTATTATCCTTTTTTCCCTTCTTATCCTCTCTCTCTTTATAAAGAAAATCCTCTCTCCAATCCTTAAGCTCTCACAAGAAACAAGATATATTGCCTCTGGGGACCTTGATTATCCTGTAAGTGTAGAAACAGAAGATGAGATAGGAGAGATTGCAAAGGATTTTAAGGTTCTGGAAAAAAGCCTTAAGGCAACAATTCGTGATTTAAGAAAAAGGAATAAAGAAATAGAGGCTCTTTTAAAAGCATCTACAACTATGGCATCTAAACTTGATTCCGAAGAGATATTAAAGTTGATAATAGAATATATTGTCTCTTTGCTTGGCTATGACTATGTTTTTGTAAGTCGCCTTTCGGAGGATAAAAAGGAAGTATTGAATCATATCTTATCAGGTGGAGAAGAAATAAAACACGCAATAGAGGATATAATTGAGGTACCCATTTCAAGCATAAAGGCGCCTGTTGAAGAGCTTCCATTTTTTGCAAATGGGTCGTTTAAAGAAGGAATTATTATAAGAAAAAATCTTAAGGAAATTCTTGGAAAAATAATCCCAGAATCTGCGTGTGATGCCATTCAGGTTCTTATAGGGGCAAAAAATTTTATAGATATTCCCCTCTTGGTTAAAGAACATATAGCCTATTTTCTTTTAATCTCAACATCTAAAGAAGATATAACAAAACAAGATGAAGATGCCCTTTCTATTTTTATCCATTATGCTGGCCTTGCCTTAGAAAATGCAAAATTCTATGAAGAAAAGGAAAGATTTACTTTGGAGCTTGAAAAAATCGTTCTGCAAAGAACAAGGGAGATTGAAGATATGCATAAAAAACTTGCCCATCAAGAAAAAATGGTAGCACTTGGAACAATGTCATCAAGGATGGGGCATGAGCTGAAGAATCCTTTGGCTATTATAAGAAGCAATGTCTATTTTTTAAAGAAAAAGGCACCCCAAGAGTTTATAAAATATTTGGAGATGATTGGAAGGGCAGAGGAAAAGGCAAATATTGTTATTGAAGAAACAATGGGGTTTGTAAAGGGTGTTTTAATAAAAAGGGATTTAGTAAATATCAATCATATTATTGAGGAGGCATTAAAAAGCCTCTCCCATGAACTACTAAAGATTGATGTTGTTAAGGAGCTATCTCCTGATATTCCAACCATTCCTTTGGATTCTCACTGGATACACAATCTATTTACCAATATTATTATCAATGCGGTTCAAGCTATAGAGGGAGAGGGTGTTTTCCATTTAGAAAAAGAAAAGATTGGAAGGATAAAGATAAAATCAGGCGTTTGTGATAATAGTATTGAGGTTTCTATAGCCGATAGTGGGCCTGGCGTTGCTGAAAATATAAGGGGTAAAATATTTGAGCCATTCTTTGGAACAAAGATAAGGGGAACAGGCTTAGGGCTTGCCATATCTAAAGAGATTGTAGATAAGCATAATGGTACAATTTCAGTTTCCGAGAGCGAAGATAAAGGAGCCCTCTTTACGGTGAAAATTCCTATAGAAAGGTAAAATGTTTATCTATACTGAAACAAAATTGGTTTTCAAGTATGTATGTGTTTAGTTAATCTTTTAGAAAAGCAATGAAAAAGGCACAAAGTATTTTGTAAAGATATTACAATTACAGTAACTATTCAGCAAAAAGAAGGATGATGGAGAAAGATTATAGATAAGATTTAAGTTTTGTTCCTCGTGTTCCAATATAAGTAATATAAGCGAATAAAAACACGGGGGAATTAATGACCATAGAGAGTATTAATATTAATGCCACAATTGAAGAGGCAGAGAGAATTCTCAGTGAAGAAAAAGGTATCTCGTCATCTGTGCAATCAATAATTAGAGTATTACTTATGGTTGTAACCTTGCTTATTAATCGGTTAGGGCTCAACAGTCGTAACAGCAGCAAGCCGCCATCAAAGGATGGGAAGAGGAAGCGAGAAGAAAAGACAAAGGGAGCTGGAGGATGAAAATGGTAAGCAGTATATCGCCAGGTTTCCTGAAGGTGTTAATCGTCCTGTGTCATTGACACACGAATGGGGAACAATTTTGGCTACATAGTTTATCGAATAATAAATGGACATACTTTTATCCCCATAGGAAGAGAGGGAGTGAAGCTATGGATGAGATGGGGATATTGCCTGAATACAAAGGGATATTATGCCATGACCACTGGAAGCCATATTTCAAATATGGATGTGAACATACATTATGCAATACTCATCACTTAAGAGAATTAGAGAGCTCGTATGAACAGGATGGGCAGTTATGGGCAAAAGAGATGCAGGAATTGCTAAGGGCTATGAATACAGCGGTAAACAAAGCTGGTGGAGAATTGCCGATTGAGGGGGAGAAAGAGATTCAGCCTTTTGAGGAGGAACGAAAGGTTGTCTGCAGGGGCAGACCAAAGAAGACAAAGGCACATAATCTTCTGGAACGGTTAAGGGACTATGAGAATGAGACATTAAGGTTTATGGGAGACAAAGATGTTCCTTTTACTAACAACCAGAGTGAAAATGATATTCGTATGACTAAAGTTCAGCAAAAGATTTCTGGTTGTTTTAGGTCTCTGGAAGGGGCTAAAATATTCTGCCGTATTCGGAGCTATATTTCGACCTGCAAGAAGAATGAAATTGGTTCAATTCAGGCTCTGAATCTTTTGTTCGAAGGTCAATTGCCAGAGTTTATGCAATAGTTGCCACCTGTATTGAAATAGTTGAGAAGATTTCCACATTCTTAATCCGCTGGCCAGCGGGGGAGAAGGGAGAGTAAGTCCTTTAACCTTAATGCGGGGAGGTTTCTCTTCTAACCGCATAGATCGAATAATTGTGCTGAATAGTTACAAAGCTAGTTATAATTAAGATGGGATTTTAGAATCAATATGTTACGAATTTTGCTGTTGAATATCGGTTATAAATTTATTCCAAAAATTTTAAGTATGTGGTTAGCTGATTGAAATTGACATTTCATAGAGATGCTGGAATTGCCTTTATATTTTTTGTTATCCTTTTTGTAAGGTTTGATAAAACATTGCCTGGGCCTATTTCAATTACAGATGTTATACCCTCTTTCTCCATAAGCCTTATTGTCTCATCCCATCTTACCCTTCCTGTTATCTGTTTAATAAGATTTTCTCTTATGGTCTCTGGATTGTCTGTGCAAGATGCACTTATATTTTGAATTACCTTTATCTTTGGTGGTTTTATTTTATAGCCCTTAAGAACAAGCCTCATCTCCTCTTCTACCCCTTTCATCCATGAGGAATGAAATGGACCTGATGTTTTAAGCCTAATTGCTTTCCCTTTCTCCTTTGTTATCATATCACATGCTTTTTCTAAATCTTCATTAAGACCAGAAAGAACAATCTGCAAGGAAGAATTTATATTTGCTATCTCTGTATTTGTCTCTTTACAGATTTTTTCTATTCTTTCTATGGAAAGACCAAGGGATGCTATCATTCCACCCTTAATTTTAGAAGATGCCTCTTTCATAAGGAATGCCCTTTTGTTGACAATCCTTAAGGCATCTTGAAAATCAAATGATTCTGCGGATGTTAAGGCTGTGTATTCACCTAGGGAATGGCCAGAAACATATAGAGGAAGTCGGGAGTCGGGAGTCGGGAGTCGGGAGTCAGAAAGGAAAGGGAGGGCTTTAAGATAGGCAATGCTTACAGTAAATATTGAGGCTTGAGCATATTCTGTATCATTTAATATATCTTCTGGACCCTCAAAACATAACTTTGTTAAATCAAAAGAGAGGGTATTGGATGCGCTATCAAAAATAGCCTTTGCCTCTTTAAAATGATAAATATTCTTTCCCATCCCCACATATTGTGAACCCTGTCCAGGGAAAATCCATCCTACTTTCTCCACTTCTTTTTAAATCTTTAATCCGCAATTCATTGTTTTATTCCCAATTCCCTCTGAATAAGCTCTGCCCTTCCCCTATCCCTTACAGCAGGATTGGAAGGACCTCCTATAGCTAATTGAAGATGTGCTGGTTGGGTAAAAACAAGAAGCCTATTTAGCCGCTCTGTTGGAACACTTGGAAGGAAGCCTAAATGTATTCCAAGCCTGATAATGGATAAAAGCTCCATCGCCTCTCTGGATGGAATGAGCTTTGCATTGACAAGAAGACCATAAGCCCTTTTAAACCTATCCTCCATCTGAATCCCTCCCTTTGTTCTCAAAAGCTCCCTCTCTTCTCTTTCATACTCTATAATTTGGCGGACAACCTTAAGGAGATTTTCAATAAGCTCCTCCTCTTTTTTCCCCAAGGTTATCTGATTTGAAACCTGAAATAAATCTCCAAATGTCTCGGATTTTTCTCCATAAAAACCCCGAGAGACCATTCCAACCTTTGAGAGGAATGGAATGATTTTTTCAATCCTATTGCTTAAGGACAATGCAGGAAGGTGAAGCATTATAGATGCCCTCATCCCTGTTCCAACATTTGTTGGGCAGGCTGTAAGATAACCAAAATCAAAGGAAAACGCAAATGGAAGAATGGCTGATAGCTCCTCCTCAACCTTTGCAATTATCTGCCAGGTATCTATTAGATTAAGTCCACTTGATAAAACCTGCATCCTCAAATGGTCTTCTTCATTTATCATAATTGATATTATCTCCCTCTCGCTTACAACAACGCTTCCAAGTTTAGAATTACCATGTTCTGGTGAAACAAGGTGCCTTTCTATAAGGAATTGTTTTTGAAGGGGAACTAGGTCATTTTGTCTTATTATATCAGCATTCTTAAAAGAGACAATGCGGAAAATAGCCTCTTCTATCATTTTTGTTACCTTCTCAAGGTCATTCATAGGAGCCCAATGGGCGAATGGAATATCTTTAATATTTCTTGCTAACCGAATCCTAGAGCTTATGGCTATATCAGCCTCCTCTCCCTTTGCATTAAGCCATTCTGGCGATGTTTTAATATACTTTTCTAACATTTTTTAACAATCCCAAACCTAGAATCATTATTCCAATGCCTTTATCATATCCCTTATCCTTGCTGCTTCTTCATAATTCTCGGTAGATATAGCCTTCTTAAGCTCCTCCTTTAACATTTTAAGCTTTTTCTCCTTTTGTGCCAATTCTTCAAAACCAAAGGGATGCCTTCCAATATGAACCGTGCTTCCATGAATCTGCTTTAGGAGGGAAAGAAGGGGTTGCTTAAATGCCTCAAAGCAATCCGAGCATCCAAGCCTTCCTCCTTTCTGGAATTCAGATATCCCCATCCCACACCCTGTGCATCGCATCTCTTCTGCAATTACTCCCTTTTCTTCTTTAAACATATTTGAAAAGAATTCAAGGATGTCTGGAAATGATTGGGAAATACCAGAAAGACCAAATCCCTTTTCATCTGCACACTCCTCGCAAAGGTGAATGCTCGTGGTTTGATTATTTATTACCTGCTTAAAATGGATTGTCGCCTCTCTTATACCACAAATATCGCAAACCATAACTTAAAAGTCTTAGAGTCTAGGAGTCCAAGAGTCTTGGAGTCTAAAGGGTTGTAATTTTAAGACTCTCTGACCCCTGACTCTCTGACTCCTGACTCTTTTACTGCCGAAGGGGGGACTCGAACCCCCATAGGATAACCTACATAGCCCTGAACCATGCGCGTCTGCCAATTTCGCCACTTCGGCTTTATGTAGTAATCTTTGGATTGGCGCGCAAAACATGAATAAATGCATCAACAATTTCGGAATCAAATTGGGTTCCTGAATTATCCTGAAGCTCAATAATTGCCTCGTGTATACTCTTTTTTGGTTTATATGGCCGCTCGGATGTCATAGCATCAAAGGCATCAACAACAGCAAGAATCCTTGATAAATATGGAATTTCCTCGCCTCTTAACCCATCAGGATAGCCAAATCCATCATACCTTTCATGGTGATGATAAACAGCCATAGATGCTGATTTGAGCATATCAATAGACCTTAACATATTTGCTCCCTTGCTTGAATGTGATTTTATTAAATTGTATTCCTCGCTTGTAAGTGGCCCAGGTTTATCTAAAATAGCTGTGTCAATATCCTGCTTTCCAATGTCATGCAGAATACTGGCTATAGAAAGGGTCTTCATCTCATTCTCTGAAAGGTATAACCTCTTTCCAATTGCCTCTGCATACCTCCTTACCTTGTTTGAATGCTCCTTTGTGTATCTGCTTTTATCATCTATGCTATTTGCCCATGCAGAGATTGTTTTCTCATATAGCTCCTCAAGCTCTGCTATCTTTTTTTCTACATCTACCTCATTCATCTTTCTATTCCTCCTTGTGCTAATTTATTTGCCTCTTTATTCTCACGGCTTTTAATATGCAAAATTTCAAATCCTGTAAATTCCTTTACCAATTCCTTCGCCTCTTTATGTAATTTTTTTAAATCCATATTTCTTACCAGATATTCTCCCTGAATTTGCTTAATAATAAGCTCACTATCAGAATAAACCCTGATATTTTTAAAGCCATTTTTCTTTGCATAAAAAAGCCCGGCAATCAAGGATTTATATTCAGCAATATTGTTTGTTGCCCTTCCAATGCTTTTTGAAATAAAATCTATTTTCTTTGTCCCCTCATAAATTACAACACCTATGCCAGCTGGACCAGGATTTCCAGACGATGCACCGTCAATGTAAATTATATATAAAGGATTCTTAAGCATGATTCACACCTTGCAATACTATTTGCCTCTTTTATCTCATTTATTATTTGTGGCCTTAAGCCCATCTGACAAAGGCTACAGGTATTATTTAAAACCTGTGCCAAAGCAATGTTATCTTTCTTGCTCCTTATTGTTTCATATAGCTCAAGCGTTCTTTTCTCTATTTTTCCTTCTAAATCCTTCCTTTCTTGTGAAAGGGCTTCATATTTTTCAGATGCCCCCTTTAATTCTTTTTCCTTTTCTTCTCTTTCATTTTTAAAAGCAATTTCCTTTGTAGTTATTTCTTTTTCTTCTCTCTGGACTTCCCTTTCTTTTACCTCTATTGTATCCATAAGCAAAAGACATTCCTCCTCAAGCTTTTCCTTTAAAGCATCTGTTTTTTTAATCTCGTCCTCTAAAGCATCAAGCTCCTTCTTTGTCTTTACCTCATAAAAATGGGATTTAAAACCCTTTGTCTTCTCTTCACAATCCTTAAGTTCTCTCTCTTTGTGCCGAAAATCCTTTTTTATCTCAGAAAGATTGGCATTTTTTTTATCAAAATCCCTTCTTAATACCTGTATTTTTTCCTCTTCTTCCTTTAGCATTTTTGGAATGCTCTCCATTATTTCAAGTGTTTCAGCAAGCAATATATCCTTTTCCTGGAGCAATTTAAGTAATTCTATTGTTTCTTTCATTTATAACTGGGCAGAGTAGGATTCGAACCTGCGACCTCCTGCGTGTGAAGCAGGCGCTCTTACCCGCTGAGCCATCCGCCCTATAAAAATTATACCTAATCATTCCTGTTTTGTCAAAATCTCTTGAATGGTTTTTATATCATCTCCAATTGAAAGCATCATCTCTCCTTTTTGAAGGAAAACATCGGATGAAAATCCATCAAAGGAAATAAACCAGGCAACACAATTGGTCTTTTCGGAATAACTCTTTAATTCTTCCAGCTCTTTTTCGGTAGCTATTCCCTCCTTTAGCACCTTAATAAGCCACCTCTCCTTTTCTCCATCTGTCTCAATAAAACCATCATCCCTTATCTTAATAGACAAAAATTTAGGAAGAATTACATACCCTTCTTTTCCAAATATCTCTCCAGAAACCCTTTGATTGTTAAATTTTTTAAGCATCTTAATAATTGGGTCTTTAAGTTCAAGCCTTTTTCCATAATAATGGATGTTTATCCATAAATTAAGAAGGTTATTTGGAATAAAATAGCCTTTATCTTTTCTCTCTATAATTTCTGTTTCCATAAGCCTTGAAAGGAGGCTCTTTGTAACACCCGTGCTTCTTCTTATATCCCTTGAAATGCTTGTAAGATTTTGATGGGGATTCCTTGCTAAAGAGATAAGGCAGCTCCTAATAAGACCTTCTCCCCGCGCTGCGTTTATTGCACAATCCATCATTTGCTCACAATAATTATTAAGCCTTCCATTCTCCTCTATCTCGCTGCTTAATGCCTCATCTACAAGAAAGGAATCTATTTTATCTTTATCTTCTATTCTTTCTAAAAGAACAAAAAATGGATATGGAATTCCTTGACTTATTTCAAAAAGCCTTTCCTTTGCACTTTTACTAAAATTTAAAAGGAGGTTTTCTGTATCTTCTGGTAAAAATCCAGAAAGGGATATTTTGTTTTCAAAGGGAAGGTTTTTTTTGACTGATGCAAGAATCCATAGAATACCATCATCCCTTGTTGCTTTTTTAAATAAACTATAAGGGTCTATCCTATAGTTTGAAACGAAGGAAATCTCTTGAATCTCGTCCAAAAGAAGCACAAGGGGAATTGAAAGATTTTTTGAAATAATAGAAGGGAATTGAAAGGCAAGCTTAAGGAGAAGGCTATAATCTGGCTTCTGTTTTTGTAGCTCTTCATAGAATGGATTAAGATTCCTTATTATCCCTTCGTCATTTAATTCCTCAATAATTTTTTTCTGAAATTTTATATTAAAATAGCTTGCTTTTTCTCCCTCCTCCTTTGCAAGGAAGAAAAATATATTGCCAATAAAATAAATACAGAATAGGTCAATAGAAAGGCTTAATCTTTTAATGTTAATATAAATTACATCAATATCATTTATGGATTGTGCAATTTTTTTAAGAAGGGTAGTTTTCCCAGAGCCTTTTATTCCAGAGATAAAATAAAGAGAACCTTTTCCTTTAAGCAATTCATCCCTTGCTTTTAAAAGCGTCTTAAGGACATCGGCTCTTCCTAGGAACATCGTAAATATTATACTTAAATCAAAAAAGGTTTTTCAATGTTTTAAAAACCATACAATGCTTATTATTCCAATTATAAGAAATAAAATCTGTGGTTGGGTAAGGGAAAAAAGAAAAATGGGTTGCTCCCTTAAAAATTCAACAAAAAAGCGAATTATGGAGTATCCCAAAAGGAATGAGAAAAAGACAAAACCATCCCTCTTTGGCTTAATCTTAAGGAGAATTAAGAATAAGATAAAATCTAAAAGAAATGAATAGAGCTGGGTTGGATGAAGGGGGGTATTTCCAAATTTCTTCCATCCCCAGCTTCCCACAGGAAATAGAATTCCCCAGGGAAGGTTTGTTGGCTTTCCAAAACAACAACCCTCAAAAAAGCAGCCTATTCTTCCAATAGCAATACCAATAGCAAAGGAGGGAGAGAAAATATCGGCAATTTTAAGGAACGACAAGCCATTTTTTTTGCAATAGAAAAAAACACAAACAATGGCAAATATTAAACCGCCATGGAATGTAAAACCAGACCTTGATATAAAAACCTCAATAAATGATGAATAAGATGATGGGTTTGAAATAGCATTAAATAGCCTTGCCCCAATTATCCCTGATATGAAAATTAAAACAACAATGTTTGAGATATATTTTTTTATCTCTCTTGCCCTTCTTTCAGCAATCCATAGCCCAACAATAAAGGCAATTGCCAGAAAAAGCCCATATGTATAGAGGGTGAGTGGACCTATCTTAAACAAAACCGGGTGCATTACTTAAACCCCTCAAATATCCTTGTTATATCATTCATAGATGCAAAGAAAAGGATTAAAATGATTATTCCAAAACCGACCTGATTTGCCCTCTCGTAAAAAGCCTCTGAAAAAGGCTTTCTCCTTATCCCCTCAATGAAAAAAAATAAAACAAGGCAACCGTCTGCAATAGGAATGGGAAGAAGATTAACAATAACAAGACAAACATTCATTAGGGCTGTAAATCGCAAAAGATGAACAAAGCCTTCATGGGCTGTTTTGGAAGCCATTTGAAGGATTCCAATGGGACCTGATACCATTTTTGGTGATATATCTCCCCTTATCATCTTATATATTCCAACAATGTTTAAAGAAATGAGGTCATATGCCTCAAGCAATGCCTTATAGGAGGCAATTATTGGATTGTATCTTTTTGTTATATAAAACGAGGGCTCAATCCCTATCATACCAATGGTTTGCGTGCCAATTACCTTCTGTATTGGAATAATTGTTAAGGAGAAAATTTTATTTTCCCTCTCTACCTTCAAAGAACAAGGAATTCCTGGACTTTTATAGATTACATCAACAACATCTTCCCAATTAAAGATTTCCTTTCCATTTATTTCTTTTATTAAATCACCCTTTAAAAGTTTTGATTTTTCCCCTGGAAACCCTTTAAGAAAACCACCTATTCTTGGGGCAAGCCAGGGAGAAATCCCAATATAGCCCATCCCTCCATCCATAGCTTCTATTGTGATATTCTTTTTTATTACCTTGCCATTTCTCATAATCTCAAATTTATATGTTTTCTTTGGACTAATCGCAATCTTTTTTACCACATCCTTCCATTCATCAATGGCTGTATTTTCTATTTTTACAATTTCATCGCCTTTTATTATTCCCTCTTTTTCTGCGGGAGAGCCTTTAATTACCCCTCCAACAATGGGTAAAATTGAGGGAGAACCAAAGGTAAATATGATGAAGAACAAAAACCATCCAAAGAATAGGTTCATAAAAACACCGCTTAAAACTACAAATATCCTGGAAGAAATAGGCTTTGAGTAAAATTCGCCTTCTTTCCCTGTTCTTTCATTTGGAGAGTCTCCCTCCATCTTAACATATCCACCAAATGGAATAATGGCTATCTGATATTCACAATCATTCCTCTTAAATCCAAGCAATTTCCTTCCAAACCCAATGGAGAATTTTTTTACCTTTATCTTACTGATAATTGCAGCGATAAAATGTCCAAGCTCATGGACAAAGATGCAGAAAGACAAAACAAAAATAGCTCCTATTATTGATGTAAGCATTTTACATAATTCCTTGCCCAGGCATCTGCCTCCAAAATTTCATCAATTGTTGGGTCTTTTTTTGGGATATGGCTCTCAAGCGTTTTTTTAACATTCTCAAAGATTTTATTAAATGAAATTTTCTTTTCTAAAAAATTTTCTACGCAAACCTCATCCGCAGCATTTAAGACAGACGGCATTGTTCCTCCTATTCTTTTTGCATTAAACCCAAATTCAATAGAAGGAAACCTTTCTAAATCAGGCTTTTTAAATGACAAAGAGCCTATTTTAGAAAGATTAAGTGAACTTACCATCCTTTTCCCTCTTTTTGGAAAGGTAAGGCTATAGGCTATTGGTAGGCTCATATCTGGAACAGACATTTGTGCCAAAACAGAGCCATCAGAAAACTCAACCATAGAATGAATAATGGATTCGGGATGTATTACAACATCTATCTTCTCAACATCTATATCAAATAAATATGATGCTTCAATAATCTCAAATGCCTTGTTCATCAATGTGGAAGAATCAATTGTAATCCTTCTTCCCATCATCCATATTGGATGTGCCAAAGCCTCCTCTGGTGTAATATCATTCAGGGTCTCTCTGTTAAGAAATGGGCCACCCGATGCTGTAAGGATTATCCTCTCTGGCTTTTCATTGCCATATATACACTGAAATATAGCAGAGTGTTCAGAATCAATCGGGATTATTGAGGTATTTCTTTTAAGAGCCTCTTTTTTTAAAATCTCGCCTGCTAAAACAAATGCCTCCTTTGAGGCAAGACAAACATCTTTCCCAGCCCTTATAGCATAAAGGGTTGGGAGCAAAGATGCTGCACCAGATATAGCTATAATCACCCTATCCGCTTCTTTAAGGCTTGCAAGCTCAAGGATTCCGCTTTGTCCACCCAATACCTTACAAGGCAGGTCTTTTAGCCTATCTTTAAGCTCAAAAAATTTATTTTCGTCAGCAATTGCAACAACCAAAGGCAAATACTTTCTTGCCTCTGCCTCAAGAAGGTCTATATTCTTTCCACCCGATATTCCAAGAATCTTAAAACCTAAAGACCGAATAACACGAAGAGAGCATCCTCCAATTGAACCTGTTGCACCCAAAACCACAATATTCACTTATTTATTTTACTCAAAAAATCAAGGCTTTGTCAAATTAGAGCAATAGTATGTGTCTAGTTACTAAACTTTGGCAAAAAATGACTTCATTGCTCCTAAACTATTTCGCTAACTCTAACTCCTTTAGAATATACTCTGTGTTGTTTGGAAGTTTTGGCCATTCAGGGTGTCCATTTAATGAGCGAAACTATTCCGATGGTTAAATAGCCTTTGGCAGGGTTCACCTATTTATAAGTAGCTGACCTTCAAGTCCTAACTTTGCAATAGCTTCCGCACGCACCAACTTTAAGTTTACAGCCGATGTAAAGACCAAGCTACCCTTGATTTTGTATGTGTTTAGCTTTAATGGAACAAATGAAATCCGAAATTCGAAATTCGAAATCTTAAAACAAATTCAAATGAAAAATTGAAAATTCAAAACAATATAATTTAAAGGAACGAACGCTTATGTTTGCAAAACAGGTGAGAGGGTTTGTGAAAAAATACCCAAAACTATAAGTAATATAGAGGATGGAAAACAAGTAATACGTTCCTCTATAATGAGGAAATCGCAGTAAAAATGTTTAGAATTTTGAATTTAGATATTGTTTCGTGCTTCGTGCTT
>JBFMDZ010000030.1 GCA_040753555.1 bacterium | reverse complement strand
ATTAGGTATAGTCTTTAAGTTTTAATCTTTTAGTTTTTAGTTTTGAATTGTGGTTTTTCGCTTTTAGTTTTAAGTTTTTAGTTTTTTCATTCTTAAAATTCTATTTTTTGCTCATAAGTTGAGTTATAGTATGTTTTTCTCTTTATTTCAATCTTTTTACATTTGAAATAGTAACATCATTCTTAAAAAATATTAGACAAAATGGGATGCTAAAGAATAAAATAAAAAAATGCAATATGTAATCTTATTTCTTTCTATTTTTTTAATATCTTGTGGACAAAAGGAGGTGAAAAAAATGGAGGTTAAGAAAAGTGTTTGTATGATTGTTGCATCATCTGATTTTAGGGATGAGGAATTTACAGAGCCTAAGAGAATATTTGAGACCTCAGGAATAAAGGTTGTTGTTGCCTCATCAAAGCTTTCTCCATCAAAGGGCTATTTTGGAGCGGTTGCAAAGCCAGAGATTCTGGTAGAGAATATAAATGTAGATGAATTTGATGCAATTGTTTTTATTGGAGGCTCAGGTGCTTCGGAATACTTTAATAACCCTAAAGCATTAAAGGTAGCAAAGGATAGCTATATGAAAAATAAGGTTTTGTCAGCAATCTGCCTTGCTCCTTCTATCCTTGCAAATGCTGGTGTTCTTAAAGGGAAAAAGGCAACGGCATTTTCCTCTGAAAAGAATAATTTAATAAAAAATGGTGCGATTTGGACGGGTGCGAATGTAGAAATAGATGGAAAGATTGTAACCGCAGATGGCCCAAATTCTGCACATCTCTTTGGAAGGACAATTTTAAACCTCCTTTCTAAATAAATGGAGTCTAGTAAAGCTTTGCTGGAAAGGGCTTTGGATTTGAAACCACAGGAAAGATTTATTGTCATTGAGAAGCTCTTGTTGAGCCTTGATGAACCAAATAAAAACATAGATGAAATTTGGGCCCTTGAGGCTGAAAAACGGCTTTCTGCATACAGAAGCGGTAAATTAAAAGGTATTCCATCTGAAGAGGTCTTTGAAGGTAATCTTTAATGAATTTGCAAGATATAAATTTGAAGATGCTATTGAATTTTATGAGCTTGAATACCCGAAATTGGGTAAAAGATTTAAAGAGGAGGTGAAAAGGTCTATCCAGAGAATTGTTAAATATCCTAAGGCATGGTCTATAGAAAGGGGAGAAATAAGAAGATACTTAATTCATAAGTTTCCCTATAAAATCTTATATTCAATAGAGAAAGACCATATTTATATTATTGCAATAGCACATCAACATAGGAAGCCAAATTACTGGATAGGTCGCATGATTGAAAAATGATAGATTATGCATTAACAGAAGAGCAGGTAGCAATAAAGGATATTGCCAAAAAAATTGCAGATAGCAAGATAAGACCAAAGGCAGCAGAGCTTGATGAAAAAGAGGAATTTCCTACAGAAATCATTAAGGTAATTGCTCAATCTGACCTGTTTGGTTTATATATCCCAGTAGAATATGGTGGATTTGGTGGTGGATGCTTTGAGCTTTGCTTGGCAACTGAGGAGTTTTCAAAAGCCTGTGGAGGTGTTGCCGTTTGTTTTGCAGCATCTGCTTTGGGTGCATATCCTATAGTTTTATATGGCTCTGAAGAGCAAAAGAAAAAATACCTTCCCGATATTGCCAAAGGAAAGAAATTAGCCGCCTTTGCCATTACTGAGCCAGATGCAGGAAGTGATGCAGGCTCTCTAAAGACATCTGCTTCTAAAACAGAAGGTGGATATATCCTGCAGGGGACAAAGCAATGGATAACAAATGGTGGGGAGGCAGAAATCTATACAATAATTGCAATGACAGATAAAACAAAGGGTTCCCGTGGTGCATCCTGCTTTATTTTGGAAAAGGGGATGTCTGGCTTTGAGTTTGGAAAAAAGGAGAAAAAGCTTGGGATAAGATGCTCGGCAACAAGGGAGCTTATATTTAAGGATTGCTTTGTTCCAGCGGAAAATATAATAGCGAGGGAGGGAATGGGATTTATTGTTGCTATGAGGACATTTGATAACTCCCGTCCTGGAATTGCTGCTCAAGCAATTGGAATAGCACAAGGTGCATTAGACCTTGCATTAAAATATGCCAATGAAAGGGTTCAATTTGGACAGAAAATCTCATCGTTTCAGGGGATACAATGGATGTTTGCAGATATGGCAACAAAGATTGAGTCAGCAAGGGCATTAACTTATGCTGTCTGCAGGATGATTGACAAAGGAGAAAAGGATGTTTCAATGGAATCAGCACAAGCAAAGCTATTTGCATCAGATACCGCAATGGAGGTTACAACAAATTGCCTCCAGCTCTTTGGTGGATATGGATATATGAGGGAATACCCAATTGAAAAGTATATGAGGGATGCAAAGATAACCCAAATCTATGAAGGAACAAATCAAATCCAGCGAAACATCATTGCTTTAAAGCTTATAAAAGAGATGGCCAAACAGTGATGGGCGACGAAAGAAAAAAATCCGATGTAATCTTAACTTAAAAAAGTGAGTAGTTACAACCCTTTTAACTATGCCAAACTACCCAAAAATAAAGGCTTCAACCTTAAAACGCTCTGTACACAGGTAGGTATTTCAAGGGATGAATTTTTAGAAGCAATACGAAAGCATAAATGGAAATGGGAAAGAGGCTTTTGATAACAATAGGAGGGCTTCTTCTTGTCCTTTTTATTGGAACTCTGGGTTTTATCCTTATTGAGAAGTGGAGTATTCTGGATAGCCTCTATATGACTGTTATTACTATAGCAACAGTTGGCTTTGGTGAGATTCATCCCCTTTCACAGGGAGGAAGGATATTCTGCATACTCTTGATAATTGGAGGAGCAGGTATCCTCCTTTCAACAATATCAACAATGACAGCCTTCTTTGTTGAAGGTGAATTAACAGATATAATAAGGAGGAAGAAGATGGAAAGAATAATAGGTAAGATCGAAAACCATTACATTTTATGTGGGCTTGGAAGGGTTGGAAGACCGATAGCCATCGAGTTTTCAAAGACAAAAAAAGCATTTTTGGCTATTGAAAAGAAAAAGGAAAGAATTGAGGAGGCAATTTCCTTAATTCCAAATCTTGTGTTTATTCACGGCGACGCAACACACAATGTGGTTCTTAAATCTGCCAGGATTGAAAGGGCAATTGGCTTAATAACAGCCCTTCCAACAGACCAGGAGAATCTCTTTGTTGTCCTTACAGCATCTGGATTAAACCCACATTTAAGGATAATTTCAAGAGCAGATGACCCTGAATCAGAGGAAAAGTTAAGAAGGGCTGGTGCTAATGAGGTTATTTTTCCACATATGATAGGAGGTCTTAGGATGGCATCCTGTATGTTAAGACCGACAGTGGTTAATTTTCTTGATAAGATGTTAAGGCAGGATGATATTGCCTTAAGGGTTGAAGAAATGGTAATAAAGAAAACATCCCATTTTATTGGCAAGGCTTTGAGTAGCTTAAGGGAAAAAAGGCAGGAGCTTATGATAAGGGTATTAGCAATAAAAGAAAGGGATTCAAATGCTTATCATTATAACCCTGATGAGAATAGAATAATAAAGGAGGGTGATGTTCTAATCATTTTTGGCGATATAGACAAAATTGCAATCTTTGAGAAATTCGTTGGATGATTTCCGCTGTTATCTTTGATATGGATGGTTTAATGGTTGATACAGAGGCTCTGTATTCAAGGGCGGTTATTGGAATTGTAAAAAAGAGAAACAGGGAATTTACACAAAAAATAAAACAGGAGATGATGGGAAGGCTTGGGATTGAAAGTATGAGGATATTAAAAGAGCGTCTTTCTTTAGCTGAAAGCCCAGAGGAGCTTCTTTCTGAAAGGGCTATAATTTATGACAGGCTTCTTAAGGCTGAGGGAGCAAAGCCTATGCCGGGGCTTTACGAGCTTTTAGACCTTTTGGATAGCCTTAAGATTCCTTATGCTATTGCCTCATCTTCAAAGAGAATATGGGTTGATTTTATTATGGAGAGCCTTAAAATAAAGCAAAGATTTGTTTCTATTTTATCAGGAGAGGATATTAAAAATGGAAAGCCAGACCCTGAGATATACACAAAAAGCATAGAGATTTTAAGGAAACCAAAGGAAAAATGCCTTGTCCTAGAGGATGCCCTCTCTGGTGTTATTGCAGGAAAAAGGGCAGGGGCTAAGTGTATTGCTGTAAGGAATGAGTTTAATAAAGACCTGGATTTTAAAGATGCAGACCTTGTTTTAGAAAGCCTGAAGGATATAACAAAAGAGGTGCTTGAGAAGATATGAAAAAAGCGGTTGCTTTAAGATATGAAAAAAAAGAGAGGGCGCCTGTTGTTGTGGCTAAAGGACAGGGATATATTGCAGAAAAAATAATTGAGGAGGCGGCTAAAAACAATATTCCCATATATACTGACCCAAATCTATCATCTATTCTTATGAGGCTAGAAAGGGGCGAGGAAATACCAAGGGAATTATATGAGGCGGTAGCAAAAGCCCTTGCATTTGTTTTAAAACTAGATGAAAAAAAGAGATAAAAAAAGGAATATAGGTGTTTTGGACATTGTAATTTTTATTATTGGCATATTTTATATTGCCTCATACCTCTATGTTGCATTAGGAAGGATTTTTTATCCATATGAGCTTGAATGGACAGAGGGAGGGATGTTTGATATATCCTATCGCATCTTAACGCACCTTCCAATATATACAAAGCCAACGCCAGATTATATTTCCCTTATGTATCCACCAGGATTTTGCCTTTTGTCTGCATTATCAATAAAGGTGTTTGGAGAGAGCCTTTTTTCATTAAGGATTATTTCTTTTGTTGCCTCTATTATCTCTTTTATTTTAATATTTGCAATTGTAAAAAGGATGACAAAAAGCCTATTTTCTTCATTTCTTTCAGCATCTATATTCTTTGGAGCATTCAAAATAACAGGGTTTTGGTATGACCTTGCAAGGGTAGATTCTCTATTTATTATGCTTATTCTTCTTTCCTTGTATCTTCTTATTAAATCACAAAATAGCCTTTCCATAATAGCCTCTATCATAGCCCTTTCCTTTGCCTTTTTTACAAAGCAATCGGGTGCATTCTTTATTCTTTCTGCCCTTGTTTGGCTTTTATTAAGGGATATAAAGAAATGCCTTTTATTTCTTCTAATAATCCCTATATGTTTAGGAATAACCCTCCTTTTAGACCACACATCAGATGGCTGGTATCTCTATTGGATATACAAGCTTCCAAAGTATCAACCCCTCCTTAAATATAAGCTTTTAATGTTTAAATCTGACCTTCTGGCAAATATGCCAATCCTTTGTGGCTATGGAATTGGATGGGTATTTTTCTTCATCGCATCAAGAAAGAGAGATAACATCTTTAACTATGAGCTTCTTTTTCTCCTTTTCTTTATATCTTCATTCATTGTAAGCATTTTTGGAAGGGGAATTGAGGGAGGCGTTGAAAATGCTATTATTCCCCTTGTAGCTATGCTTTCAATTCTCACTGGTCTTGCTTTTTTAGAATTTCAAAAAAAGGAAAATGTAATTTATGGAACAATTATTCTTCAATTTATCATATTTCTTTATAACCCAATTTTCCAAATCCCAAGTAAAATGGATAGGGCTTGTGGAGATAGGTTTTTAAATACCCTTAAATCTATACAAGGCGATGTTTTTCTTCCATATCATGGCTTTTATCTTACAAAGGCTGGAAAGAGGTCATTCTGCTATGTGTCTGGGCTTTTTGATGTTTTAAAGGATAAAGATAATGGAAGAAGGTTTATGGATGAGTGGACAGCCCTTCTTAAAGAAAAACTAGAAAAAAAGGAATATACAGCTATTATCACAAGCAATGAGGGAAGTGAATCCTTTGAAGCCTTTATCAGAAATTATTATAAACCTGCAGGGGCTTTATTCAACCCAAATGAAGAAAAGGCATTTTTTACCATTGCTGGATGGAAAAGGAGACCAAGCTATGTTTATCTTCCAAAATAAGGGCATAAAATCAAAGATTGACAATTGTGGGATTGTTTTGGTAAATTAAGAAGGTGAATGGCAGAGATAGTCTTAATTGTTTATGGGAAAAGAATAAGTATACTATTGGAGCACCTACATTGATTGGAATAACAAAGAGGGTAATAGGAAGGCTTGAGGATAAGCATCCTGTCCTTAAGAAGCTTAAAATAGACAATGATGGCTTTGATTTTAAAGGATTAGAAGAAAATGAAAAAGAGCTTGAAGCCCTTTATGAGAATATAAATAATGTAATTAAGGAGCTTATTTCTTTAAAATAAATGGAACAATCATTATACCTTGAGGAGCTATATAAGATCTCAGAGCAGATGGGTTCTGGCCTTGATATAGAAGATCTTGTTGAGCTTATTATGGAAGGAAGCATAAAGGTTTCTTCTGCAGACGAAGGTTCTTTGATGCTTCTTGATGAGGCAACCTCAACCTTAAGGATAATGGTTGCAAAGGGCTTGTCTAAAGAGACAAAGGAATCTGTTACAATTAGCCTTGGTCAGCCAATAGCTGGGGTAGTAGCTAGGGATGGAAAGCCTATTCTTCTTACAGAGGAGCTTAAGGAGGAAAAATTTTCTAATGTCCACCATGAGGGAAGGAGGATAAAATCAGCTATATCCCTTCCCTTAAAAATAAAGGATAACATCATTGGTGTTCTTAACCTAAATATTACAAAGTCTGATAGGGTGTTTTCAGAAGAGGATATTCAGCCTTTATCAATCTTTGCAACACAGGCTGCAATTGCCATTGAAAATGCAAGGCTATACAAGACAACAACCAAAAGGACAGAGGAGCTTCTTATACTAAATAGGGCTGGAAAGGTTCTTTCAGCAACATTTCAGGAGGAAGAGGTTTTGAATACAATGGTAAATACAATTTTAGAGATAATAGAATTTGATGTCTCTGCCTCCTTTCTTTTTAATGAAGATTATAGCATATTAACCATTACATCATTTAAGCAAGAAGAAGAGAATGTAATTGAGACAATCAAAGATAAACTTACAACCCTTCTTTCTGACTTAACAACCTGGGATTTTAAAAAGAACATAGTGGTAAAAACAAGGATAAAGGAAGGTCTAAAGCCATTAGAAAAAGAGCAAAAGGAGCTTCAATCCCACCTCCTTTTCCCCCTTGTTGCAAAAGAGGAGGTAATAGGGGCTGTATCTATCCATAGCTTTAAACTAAATTTCTTTAAGGAGGAGCACCTTCATACCCTATCTATCCTTGCTCCGCAAGTTGCTATTGCTATTGAGAATGCAAGAATCTATCAGGAGATGCAAAACCTTTATACAGAGACAATAAAGGCATTAGCCGCAGAGATTGAAACAAGAAATCCATATACATTAGGTCATTCAGAGAGGGTAACAGATTATAGTGTAATGGTTGCTAAATCCCTAAATCTTCCCTCATCCAAGATTGAGCTTATTAAATATGCAGGCTTACTCCATGACCTTGGAAAAATAGGCATTTCAGACAATGTCCTCTTAAAGCCTGGAAAATTAACAGACCAGGAATTTGCCGAGATAAAATCCCATCCATTAAAGAGCGAGTCAATAATCAAAATCATAACATTTTTAAAGGATGCCCTACCCGTTGTTAGACACCACCATGAGCATTATGATGGAGGGGGTTATCCAGATGGTCTGGCTTATGAGAAAATTCCCCTTGAATCAAGAATTCTTGCTGTAGCTGATGCCTATGATGCTATGACATCGGATAGGCCATATAGGGGTGCTATGAGTAAGGATGAAGCAATCAATATTTTAAAAAAATGCTCAGGAACCCAATTTGACCCACAGGTAGTTAGCGTATTTGTTTCCTTAATTGATGAAAAAAGATAAAAAAGACAGAAGGCAGAAATTCTCACTTCTTACTTCTCACTTATTGCATTGCTTTCTTTAATATTAGCTAAACACATACAATATAGAGGGAAATAATGAAACGCATCCATTTTATTGGTATTGGTGGAATTGGAATGTCAGCTCTGGCAGAGATTGCCTTAAACCTTTCCTTTTCTGTCTCGGGGAGTGACCTTGTAGAAAATAAGATAACAAATAGGCTTAAAGCCCTTGGTGCAAAAATATATAGAGGGCATTCACCTATAAATATAGAAAAAAGCGATACCATTGTTGTATCTTCAGCAATCCCAGAGGATAACCCTGAGATACTTGAGGCAAAGAAAAGGGGATTAAATATCCTTAAAAGGGGAAGGTTTCTTGCATTTCTTATGGAAAAGATGTATGGGATTGCCGTTGTAGGCGCCCATGGAAAGACAACAACAACAGGGCTAATTGGAGCAATATTAAACAAGGCTTCCTTTTCTCCTACTGTTATTAACGGCGGGATTGCAAAGGAATCTGGTTCTAATGCAAAGCTCGGGGCATCTAAATACCTCATCTGTGAGGCAGATGAGAGCGATGGAAGCTTCTTACATCTTTCTCCAAGAATTTCTGTTGTAACAAATATGGATAGGGAGCATATGGAGTATTTTAAAAATATAGGGAGAATGAAAAGGGAATATTTGGGATTTATAGAAAAGGCAGATTTTGCTGTTTTGTGTAGCGATAATAGGCTTATAAGGGAGATTATACCAAGCTTAAAGACAAAATATAAAACATACGGGATAAAACAGGGAGAAATAAGGGCAAGAAATATAAATATCTTAAAAGACCATACAGAATTTGAGGTTATAGATGGAAATAAAACCAAAGGAAGGTGGAAGGTGCCTCTTTTGGGAAGGCATAATGTTTTAAACAGCCTTGCGGCTCTTTGTGTGGGAGAATACCTCTCCATCCCCATTGAGACAATTAAATCCGCATTAGAGACATTCTCTGGAATTGAAAGGAGGCTTGATATAAAAAGGAATGATGAAATAATGGTGCTTGAAGATTATGGACACCATCCAACAGAGATAAAAGAAACCCTAAAGGCAGCAAAGCTAGGATGGAAGAGGAGGCTTGTTGTTATATTCCAGCCACATCGCTATACAAGGACAAAGGATTTGCTTAATAAATTTGCAGGTTGTTTTAGGCTTGCTGATATTTTGATATTAACAGATATATACCCTGCATCTGAAAAGCCAATCCCCAATATTACAGGAGAGCTTTTATATTCCAAGATAAATCATCCAAATTCCTATTATGTCTCTGATTGGACAAAGATTCCAGAGTTTCTTAAGACGATTGTGAAAAAAGGGGATATTGTTCTTGTCTTGGGTGCGGGGGATATAAATAAAATCATTGAGCCACTTTCCATGCTATCAGACATTCCGTAAAAATTTAGCAAATTTTAATGTAAGTGCTTGCAAATCAATAGGTTATAAATTTTCTGTCTCATGAATGTAAGTCTTTTATTTTTAAAGGCTTACAAAAAATACGGAACCTCTGATAAGACTAATAGCTAAACACACATACCCTTATAATGGCCTAAGCAAAGGGAATAATATTACCTCCCTTATTGATGTCTGGTTTGTAAGAAGCATTACCAACCTATCTATTCCAATTCCCAAACCACCTGTTGGAGGCATACCATAGCTTAATGCAGAAATATAATCATAGTCTATCTTTCCCTGCTTTCTAAAGTTTTTAAGCTGCAAATCAGGGTCTGTAAGCTCTGAATAGGCATTTCCAATCTCACATCCTCCTATAAATAGCTCAAACCTCTCTACAAAATCAGGGTTTTCTCCCCTTTTTGCCAATGGCGAGGTCTCAGCTGGCCAATCAATGAGGAATGTTGGTTGAATAAGATTTGGAAGAATAAATTTGTCAATTAAGGCATTAAGCTTATTTTCAACATCCATCCCAATCTTTGAAACCAAAGCATCTATATCAGCCATTGACTCAACCTTTTCACCGCTTGCCTCTTGTAATGCAGGGAATAAAGGAAGCCTTTTAAATGGTGGTGTAAGGTCTATATCATAATTGTCAAAGGTTATCTTTGGGTTTTTTGCCACATAAAATATAAGCTCCTCTGCAAGGGTCATTATGCCTTCATAATCAGAATAAGCAAGGTATGCCTCAAGCATAGTGAATTCTGGGTTGTGGAGGGTTGATATGCCTTCATTCCTAAAATTCTTCCCAATCTCATAAACCCTATCAAAACCACCAACAATAAGCCTTTTAAGAAACAGCTCTGGTGCTATCCTGAGGTGCAAGGGAAGGTTTAAAGCATTGTGATGGGTTTTGAATGGCTCTGCTTCAGCACCACCTGGGATAACCTGCATCATTGGTGTTTCTACCTCAAGGAATCCCTTTTCATCAAGGAATTCCCTTATTGCTTTGATTATCTTGCTACGCTTCTTGAATATCTCCATTTTTTCCTCATTTACCAATAAATCAAGGTATCTCTTTCTATGCCTTACCTCTATATCAGCTATTCCATACCATTCCTTTGGAACTGGGTTTTTGGCAATTGAAAGGATAGAAAATTGCAAAAGCTCAATTGTTTTCTCGTTCGTCTTTGTTATAAAGAGCCTTCCAGATACAGAGATTATATCGCCTAGCTTAAGCTTTGTAAATTCATTAAAGTTATCAAGTTTATCCTTTCTTGCATAGATTTGAATCCTTCCACTTCCATCCTTTATATGAGCAAAACAAGAGCCTCCGTGTGGTCTTAAAAGGATAACCCTTCCAGAAGCCAAAATCTCCCTTCCTTCCTCAAAGCTATCCAAAATTTCCTTTATCTGCATACAATTATTAAATATTTTATCACAACAAAAATTTCTTGACAAGAGGGAATATCTTTTATATACTTTTTACAAATGAAAAATTTTCTCTACATTAGCATTCTAGGCTTTATTTTATTCCTTCCACTTCTTATTAAATCAGGGAATAAAGAGAGATTTCTTGGAATTGAAAAGAAAGAGCTTCTTACTTCTTTAATGATTGAAAGCCATAATGTCACTATTCCAAAATTAGAAGAAAAAGAAAGTAAAAATGGCATCATCTATACAACCTACATAACAAAAGCAGGGGATACCCTCTGGTCAATTTCAAGAAAATTTGGGCTAAACCTTTCTACCATAATAAGCGTAAATAACCTGACCACCAATGTAATAAAAGAGGGAATTAGCCTTAAGATTCCAAGCCAGAAGGGAATAGTTTATAAGGTAAAAAGCGGCCAAACCCTATGGGATATTGCAAGGAGATTTAATGTTTCTTTAGATAAGATAAAAGAGGTAAATGAGATTTCAACAAGCATAATAAGACCAGGGGAGAAAATCTTCCTTCCTGGTGCTAATCTAACAAAAGAAATAGCCATTGCCCAAAATTTTTCTGATAATTTTGTTAAACCCATTGTTGGCCGCATTACCTCTGGTTTTGGCTATAGGTTTCATCCCATCCTTGAAAGATACCATTTTCATACAGGCATTGATGTGGCAGCACCTTATGGAAGTAGCATAAAATCAGCAGGCGATGGAAAGGTTATCTTTGCAGGATGGAAATCAGGCTATGGCAGGTGTGTTATTATAAAGCATAACAATACATACAAAACATTGTATGCCCATCTTTCAAGAATCTTTGTCCATGAGGGACAATCGGTTGAAAAAAAGGAATCTATTGGAGCAGCAGGCGATTCAGGGCTTACCACAGGCACTCACCTACATTTTGAGGTCTTAAAGAACAACCGACCCATCGACCCGAGAACACTAATTTATTGATGGAAAGAGTCCTTTCCGGGATGCGTCCTACAGGGAAGCTGCACCTTGGTCATCTAAAGGGTGCATTAGAAAATTGGGGCTTTTTGCAAGAAAGGTATGAATGCCTCTATATGATTGCAGATTGGCATGCCCTAATGAGCGAATATCAATCTTCAAATCTATTGGCAAACAATACAAAGGAGGTTCTTATTGATTGGCTCTCCTTTGGCATAGACCCAGAGAAGGCTATTATCTTCTGCCAATCAGAAATACCCTGCCATTCTGAGCTATACCTCCTTTTTTCAATCATTACACCACTTGGATGGCTTAAGAGAAACCCAACCTATAAAGAGCAAATAAAAGAGCTTTCAAATCTTGACTTAGAAACGCATGGATTTTTAGGCTATCCTGTTCTTCAATCAGCAGACATCCTCCTTTATAAGGCAACAATTGTTCCAATAGGTGTTGATCAGCTTCCACACCTTGAGCTTACAAGGGAGCTATTGAGGAGGTTTAATCATCTTTATGGAGAGACATTTCCTACTCCATCTCCATTACTTACAGAAACGCCAAAGCTTGCTGGAACAGACGGAAGGAAAATGAGCAAGAGCTATAACAATGCCATATTCATCTCTGATTCCTCTGATGAAATAAGGAAAAAGATAAAGATGATGATTACCGACAAAGAGAGGATTCATCCTCATAATCCTGGACATCCAGATATATGCAATGTCTTTGCTATATGGAAGGCTTTTTTTAAAGAGAAATCCAAAGAAACAGAGGTTGGATGTAAAGATGCAAAAATAGGGTGTGTTTCCTGTAAGGATAGCCTTTCTTCCCTTTTAAGCGATGAGCTTAAGCCTATCAGGGAAAAAAGGGAGGAATTAGAAAAGGATAGCGAATATCTTTCAAAAATTCTTAAAAGAGGAAAGGAAAGGGCATATGAAATAGCCTCAAGGACAATGACTGAAGTAAGAAAAAAGGTTGGATTTTATGAGTAAAACATTTTTTGACCTTGAGACACAGGATGCATTTGGAGAAGATAGGGATTTTAAAGGCTTAAGGATGTCTGTGGGTGTAATATTTAAAGGGGGTGAATATAGGGCATTTATGGAAGATGAGGTTTTAAAGTTAATAGACGAGCTTTTCTCATCAGAGCTTGTTGTTGGATTTAATCTTTTTTCTTTTGATTATAAGGTTTTAAAAGGATATACAGAAAAAGACCTATTTTCTATTCCAACCCTTGATATGTTAAGGGAGGCTCAAAAGGCATTGGGGTTTAGGATAAGCCTTGATAACCTTGCCAAAGCAAACCTTAAAAAGGAAAAGAAGGGCTCTGGCTTGGATGCCATTAAATGGTGGAAGGAGGGCAATATTCCTAAGCTTATAGAATATTGCAAATATGATGTAGAGATAACAAAGGAAATATATGAGCTTGGAAAAAAACAGGGGTTTCTTTTCTTTACAGAGAAGGGTGGAAAGGTAAGGCAATTTGATGTTAAATGGTAATATCGTTTTAATTGGCTTTATGGGTTCTGGAAAAAGCTCTGTTGGTTCTTGCCTTTCTAAAATTTTAAATATGAAATACATAAGCACAGATGATATAATAGAAGAAAGGGAAAAAATGAAGATTAGAAAAATATTTAAAGAAAAGGGAGAAAAATACTTTAGGGAAAAGGAAAAGGAGGTGATATCTGAGGTATCAAATTTTGACGGATGTGTGATTGCAACGGGCGGAGGAATTGTCCTTAATTGGGACAATGTAGAGAATTTAAGGAAGAACGGCACATTGTTTTTCCTTAAAACAAAGGGAAATGTGATATATGAAAGGATTAAAGGCGATAAACAAAGGCCTCTCCTTTCTGTAGATGACCCAATATCTGCAATAAGAAGGATATTAAAGGCTAGGCTTCCTTTATATAAAGAGGCTGCTGATTGGACAATTGACACATCCTCTCTTTCAATAAGCGAGGTTGCAGATAGGGTAATAAAAAAAATAAAAGGAGGAAAGAAATGAAAAAACTAATTTTAGGTGGGATTTTAGGGACAAGTTTAGCTTGGGGGATAAATATTTCCTTTATTGATGCACAAAAGGCATTTGATAGCCATCCTGACACAAAAGGGGCAAAAGAGGCATTGCAAAAGGAGATTGAGAAGGGAAATCTTGAAATAAAGATAAAGCAAAATGAAATCCTTGCTTTACAGGAGGAGCTTAAGAAACCCCTTGCAGAGGAAGCAAAAAGGAGAAAAGAGGCAACAATTCAGGCAAAATACGAGGAGCTTCAAGCCTATCAACAAGAGGCAGCAGAAGGTCTAGCAAAAAAGAGAAAAGAGCTTGAAGATTCTATAAATGCAAAGATAAGAGCAATTATTTCTGAAATAGCAAAGGAGAGAAAGATAAACCTTGTTCTTGATAAAGATAGCGTCATTTATGGAGAAGATTCCCTTGATATTACAAGTGAGGTAATAAAAAGGATAGCGGAAAAAAAAACCGAAGAAAAGGACAAATAAATAAACCTGGGGTTAAAAAAGGCAAATAAACGCAACAAAATGGTTCTTGTTATAGACAATTACGATTCATTCACCTATAATCTTGTCCAATATATTGGAGAGATGAAAAAGACAATTGAGGTTATAAGGAATGATAAGATTGATATTGCAGGAATAAAAAGGCTTTCACCTTCATCTATTGTAATTTCACCAGGCCCAGGAAGGCCAGATGATGCTGGAATATCAAAGGCTCTAATAATGGAATTCAAGGGAAAAATTCCAATCTTTGGTGTATGCCTTGGTCATCAATGTATTGGTGAGGTATTTGGAGGAAGAATAATAGGTGCAAATAGGCTTATGCATGGAAAGACATCAGAGATTTTTCACGATGGAAAATTTATTTTTAAAGACATTCCAAATCCATTTATTGCAACAAGGTATCATTCCCTAATTATTGATCCTAAAAGCATTCCTTCATCTTTAGAAATTACGGCAAAGACAAAGGAAAACGAGATTATGGGGATAATGCATAAAGAATATCCAATATTTGGCGTCCAATTTCATCCTGAATCCATCCTAACAATTGAAGGAAAAAAGCTCCTTTCTAATTTTTTTGAGGTCTGCAATGAAGGATAATAATTTTTGATTCTATACCAAAAATCAATTGAATTTCAAGCAAACCCTTTTGTTAAAGGGCTAGGGTTAAGATGCCTAACTACTGTTAACCAAAAAGTTTGCAAACCATTTTTGTTTTAGCATAACACAAAAAAACCAATTTTATTTCAGCATACCTTTAAAAATCCTCTCTTTCCAACCTTCAGGATAATTGGTTGCTTTGGAATTTCTAATTGGAAATTAAGGTCTTTTATTTTCTTTTCGGAAATGTTTACACCACCTTGAAGGATTAGTCTCCTTGCTTCAGATTTAGAATTTGAAAGCCCAGATTGATAGATAATATCTACAAGTAAGCTTGCTTTATCTATTTTGTATTCCAAAATATCACCTGGAATCTCCTTTCTAGAAAATACCTTTATAAATTCTTCTCTTGCCTCTTCTGCTTTATGTTTAGAATGGCAAGATGATGTAATCAAAAATGCAAGGTCTTCCTTTGCCTTCATTGGATGCAAGCTCCCATTTTCTATTTTCTCTTTTATTATTAAATAATTTTCGTCTGTCAAAAGCTCATAATACTTTATAATGAGAGCATCTGGAACTGACATAATCTTTCCAAATATCTCTTTTTCTTTTTCCTTTATCCCAATGTAGTTATTGTAGCTTTTGCTCATCTTTAGCTTTCCATCTGTGCCTTCAAGAAGGGGCATTGTTATTACAATCTGGGGAACTTGGGAATAAAACCTTTGTATTTCCCTTCCAACAAGCATATTAAACTTTTGGTCACTTCCTCCAATCTCTATATCTGCCTTAACAACATAGGAATCATACCCTTGAAGCAGGGGATATAAAAATTCAGCAATAGCAATAGGCTTTCCATCTTTATATCGTAAGGTAAAATCATCCCTTTCAAGCATCCGAGAAACTGTATAGGAAAATGAAAGAGAAATAAGCTCTGAAAGGCTCATTTTATCAAACCAGGAGGAATTATAGAGGATTTTTGTTTTTTCAAAGGAGAGGGTCTTAAATACCTGCTCTGTATAAGTTAAAGCATTTTCCTTTATCTTTTCTATTGAAAGGCTTGGTCTTGTTTTATCCCTTCCAGATGGGTCTCCTATTTTCGCTGTAAAATCACCAATAATGAAGATGATATTATGTCCTAATTCTTGGAAACTTTTAAGCTTTCTTAAAAGAACCATATGTCCTAAATGAATATCAGGGGCTGTTGGATCAACGCCAAATTTTATATTCAAAGCCCTTTTAGAAGAAACAAGCCTTTCAAATTCTCCTTCCTCAATTATCTCTAATATTCCCCTTTTCAACATAAGATAAAATTATAAGATTAAATCCCTTTATCTTTCAATTACAGATTGCAAATTTGCATTTTAGATTGTAAAATAAAGGTAAGATGATGAAATATAAGACATATGTGGCTCCAACCTTACAGAGGGCTTTGCTGCAAATGGCTCTTGACCTAGGAAAAGATGCCCTTCTTGTAAGCCATAGAAATGTTAGAAAGGGTGGCATATTCGGAATCTTTGGAAAGAAGATGATTGAGGTTACAGCAGCCCTTCCTTTTACACAGAAGCCAAAACCAGTAGAGTCAGGGGTCAGGGGTCAGGGGTCAGGGGTCAATATTCAACCTCAAGTTCAGGTTCAATCTCAACAAGTACCGCAAAGGGAGCCTCAATATGAACAACAGCCTCAAATACAACAATTTCAACCACAATTCCAGCCACAACCCCAAATTCAGCCAGATATAAGTATAATAGGGATTATACAAAAGGAGCTTTTTGAGATAAAACAGAAAATGACAACAATTATGGAGGAAAGAAGCATTATAAAATTTCCAGGAAAGTCCCATTCTGCATATATGAGGCTTATCAACAATGATGTTGAAAAAGAGGTTGCAGAGAAAATAATTAAACAGATAGTGGCTGAGGCACCACCAAATATATTGGAAGATGAGGCGTTTGTTGAATCAAGGGTTATAAAGCATATATCTTCTATAATTAAGACAGGAGAGCTAAACATTGATAATGGCACACCAAAGATTATTACCTTGATTGGTCCCACAGGCGTTGGGAAAACAACAACGCTGGCAAAAATAGCCGCAGACTTTGCATTTGAAAAGCATAAGAGGGTATCTGTTATAACCGTTGATACATATAGGATTGCAGCCGCTGAACAACTCAAGACATATACAGATATATTGGGCATTCCCCTTGAGGTTGTTTATTTTCCATCAGAATTTAAGAAGGCAATAGAAACACATTCTTCCTCTGACCTCATTTTAATTGATACAGCAGGAAGGTCTCAAAGAAATTCTATCCAGATGGCAGAGCTTAAGGCATTCATCTCCCAGGCAGGCTATAGCCTGGAGAATTGCCTTATCCTTTCTTCAACAACAAAGTATAAGGAGCTTATGGATATTGCTGATAATTTTAAGAGGGTATCTTTCCATAAGGTAATATTTACAAAGACAGACGAGGCTGTTTGTTTTGGACAAATTCTCTCATTAAGCTCTAAAATAGAACAGCCCATCATATACATTACAATAGGACAGAATGTTCCTGAGGATATAGAGCAAGCAAATCCAACAAAGCTTGCAAAAATGGTCTTTGGAGCAATATAAATAAATGCAATAGGCTAAACACATACGGGTGAATAGTTACAGAACAAGATTGAACTAACTCCGGTATTATTAAAGGGTTAGGTAAAATGATGGGGTGAAGATCCGTTTTAAAGAAGGGGCTTTGTGGGATAATTAACACCATACCCTTTGCAGGGTATGCCAGGAACCATTGCCACAGCAATCTTAAAATCTGTCTTAAGAGGACAATAAGGGCTTACCCATTCTAACCATTACCTATGATGGCACAATCCTAAAGCCAACACCGATATGCGACTACGAAGCCTTCCTGCACCAAGCAAGGCAGTATCGGGAGAGAAAAAGAAAAAATTGACAGAAATTCCTCTCACATATTATCCTAAAGAAAGAAATTTAGAGCAATAATGTCTTATCGCGGTATTACCCTAGATATGGTTTATGAGGAGCTTTTAAAAATACGAAACGAGCTTCAAATAGTTGAAAATGCCCTTATTCCGGTGGAAAAGCTTTCTGCCAGTGAGCTTAAAGAGCATAAAAAAGCTTTAGAGGAAGCGCAAACAGAAAAGAGAATAAACTTCAGGGAGTTAAAGGGATAGCTTATGTTCCAGGTTCTCTTGGGAACAAAACCTGCAAAATTCCTTGAAAGGCTAGATAGAAAAACAAAAGGTAAGATTCTACATCTATTTGAAATTTTAGAATCAAATCCTGTATGTGTTTAGAACCACGAAGAACACGAAGGTGTCTTAAATGAAAATTTTTAAGTTGCTTCGTGCTCTCCCTGCGCTTCGTGGTTATTTTCCCTTTCGGTTGCAGCACCTTTACGGATTAGAAATTCCTATATTTCGCTACCTTTGTCCAGAATTACCTCTAAACAGGATATATTATATCAAAAACACATCACAAAAAGATAATCTCTTTTTTCCTTTATAGATTTTTTTGTTAAATACCATCAAAAC
>JBFMDZ010000029.1:12501-18527 GCA_040753555.1 bacterium | reverse complement strand
AATCTTTATTCTCATAACAAATAAATTATATTGTTTTGAATTTTCAATTTTAGTCATTTGAATTTGTTTTAAAATTTCGGATTTCGAATTTCGGATTTCATTTGTTCCATTAAAGCTAAACACATACAGTTAAAGATATATTTCTTGATGAATTATGCAAGATGGTGTATAATGAGAAATTATGAATAGGTCATTTCAAACCACCCTTGACCCATTTATGCCACAGACAATAGAAGAGGCACTTGAGGCTACCCGACCAAGTTCTTTGCCCCGTGAGGAAGAGCTTACTACCTACTACATCCCTCGCTCTGACAAAGGATACAAAACCTTTCGTTCATCCCTGCTTTCTAAGGTACCATTAGGAGGTGGGTTTCGTGGATTGTTAAGTGGTCAAAGGGGGGTTGGAAAAACCACAGTGATATTACGGTTTGCCAAAGAGATTCGTGAGTTCATTACCATTCGCTATCTTGAGGCAGGAGATTATCTTGACCCAACCCAACCACTTAACTACGAGGCAATCCTTTTTTTGCTTAACTGCGGTCTGAAAGGTGGCAGGGTAGAGGCGATAGAAACTGACCTTAAGAAGCTATCCAGGAATATCCAGGATGAAGAATCAGCTCTTGGTCGTCCATTCCTCATTGTCATTGACGGTTTGGACAGGAGGACAAAAGAACTTGCTCAATTGATGAATGAGATTGGAGCTCAATTAAAAAACCTCTTTGTCCGGCTTCTTTTCACTGCTCAACCCGCTCCTGAATGGGCAGAGACAAAACTGGTGGATATATTTGATAGTATTGATTTTCTTCCTGGCCTACCGACCTCCTCATCTTTAGAAAGGCTTCCCTGGATTGAAGAGGTAGTGCGAAGACGGGTTAAAGAAAATATCCTTGATGATAAGCTCCTTAAGGCTATTGGGTTTTACTCAGCTGGTATTCCAAGGGAGGCTTTGGTTAATACCCATCGCTCCCTCCAAAATACAATGAAAGAGGGAATCCTTCGGCTCACCCCTTCCCATCTTACCCAGATTCTGGATGAACGGGCAAATCGTCTCCTTGCCAGAGCTAATGAGGATATGCTTAATTCCCTTAAATTAGCAAAAGAAGGTTCGCTGGCTGACAAAACCTCTCTTTACACGCTTCTCTTTTATAATCTTCTTATTCAATATGGTGATACTCAACCTGAATATAAAGTGCATCCAATAATTGCCAGGGCACTTAAATGGGGCTACCATGAACTTTAATGAAAAATATTGTCCAAACATATCAAGAAAGTTTTAGTAAACCAGGGGTAACCTATTTGACCTATGACTCAAAAGAAACCTGTAGGAAAATGATTGCATCCCTTAAACAGCTTACCCAAAGGGACTTTCCCTGGCAGGAGATTAAAAACCCTTCCTCTTTATATAAACGATTAGAAAAGCCACCACAAGAAGAAATTATCTGCATCCAGAATGCCCAGAGGTTTGTTAAAGAACTCAATAATGCACGCAACCATTTACAAACAGGGAGATGGATTCTTGTAACGCAAAATAATGGAGGCTCCAAATTTGCTAAAGAAGCCCCTGACCTTGATGACTTTGTTTCCTCCCATTTAGAAGCCACCCCTGAGAATGCCTCTATATTTAGCCAGCAAGTGAAAGATGAGCAATCTGATGCCCAAGGTAGGCTACTTGTCAGTCGTGGTGAAGCAATTTATCAAGGTATAAAAGAGAAACTTGAAAGGGAAAATAGGGGGATGGTAGTGGCTATTGAGGTTGAATCTGGAAATTACTATATCGC
Organism: bacterium; assembly: GCA_040753555.1. Classification (NCBI taxonomy): domain Bacteria; species bacterium. Next base: position 16,749 of record JBFMDZ010000029.1, on the reverse strand, counting down.
CTCTGATACCCTGAAGGCAGATAAATTAGCATCCAAAGACCATCCGCAATCCCTTTTCTACTTTCGCTCAATTGGAGAAGAATGAAGATAAAAGGAAGGGTTGATGAAAATATTCCTAGGATAGAACTCTGTGGCCAAAAAGGTTCAAAACCGGTTCTCTTCACTGTAGACACTGGTTTTACTGATTGCTTATCTGCCTCTGTTTCTGATTTAAGAAAAAATGGATGGAGACTGGAGCCGAGAGGTTTAGGGTATATTAAGGTAGCAGACGGTAGATTTATTGATACCACCGTTTATCGTTCTACCATTTCTTGGTTTGGGAAAGAATGTGAAGTGAGGATTTATGACTCAGGAATCAATTCCTTAGGATTTGGCCTTCTATGCAATACCAGAATAAAACTTACCGAAACAGAGGTAGTCATTGAGCGATTATGAGCCAGCATAACGATTATGTCCATAGCCTGGTAAAAAAACTTATCCACGGAGAAACTATTGAATATCCAGAAGGAGAGGCTTGCTTTAAGGTCAACTGGGTTAATCAACTTAACCCAGATGGTCAGGAATGGACAGCAGGGGCAGAGCTATTATTTCAAGCACCATCCGGAGATATAGGTAGACAAGTAAGTGGTGGTGAGCTATTGTCCCATTGTCGTGAATGCCGGATAGATACATCCCTTCACAAACTAATTGCTCAACTTGATTTGGCAATGATTGGCTTAATCGGGAAGGCTTTAAAGAAGCATCCAGATTATGAAAGGCTTGAAAGGGTAAAAAAATCCATCAATCTCTCTTCTTTTCTCATTACAGAAATTATAAATAATGAAATAATTGACTTAACCCCATTTACTCAAATCCCAAAGGATTTTATCTTAGAGATTAGTGAAACCCATCCCTTTGATATAAAGGGCATTTCAGCTTTTCATACCTTTAAAGAGCGTCTTCCTGCTTACAAATTTAGCCTTGATGACCTCCCAGTTCCTGGAGAGGACTCTTTACGCAGGCAGGCAGAGATAATAAAGTATCTTGCCTGGACAAAGGTTGACTACCTCTATTTTCAAGATGGTTTCAGGTCGCGTTGGGCAACATTGGCTCAAGAGATTAAAGAACATCTTATTTTAGCCAGAGAATTAGGCTATGACTTGGTTATTGAAGGAATAGAACCCATTGGTTCTGCCTCTATTGACCATGTCAAAAAGGAACTCTTAAATATTGCCAGAGAGGTAGATTACCACCTTCTTATGCAGGGATATGGTATAAAATGGATTGAACCTCCTGATAAAAAAAGGGAAGAGGAGCGTGAATACTACAAAGAGATACATAGTCCATTTACCACTTTAATCCGCAATTATTATGATTGGCTTGGATATAAGATTGAGGGTGAAAAGGATATATTTTATGCCTATAGGGATAAAGACCCCCTAGGTCCAGGTGGAGGAGCAATTGTTGGAGCAAGCCCGGTAATTAATGATTTATTCCTTAAGCGCCTAAAGGATGTAATTGATTGCTACAGAAACTATCAGCCCAGAATCTATCCCGTAGTAGTCCTCCCTAAAGGAAGCCCTGATGAGCAAATAAATGAGTTAAGGGGAAAAGGGGTAGAAATAGTCAAGCAGAAGGATTTAGAGCTTGGTCTTTTAGATACAGAGAAATTAACCTCCTGGCAAAAAGGGATAATTGAAAGAGATGAAAATTATCCCCCAGAAAAATATATTAAGCAAAAGGCTAAAGGAAGTAGTATTCCAGTAGTAGATGAGCTTTATGATTTTGCTACCTCCTCTGGCGCAGGCTTCCTTCTTTTAGGTGGAGAGTTTGGCATAGGAAAGACATTTGCCCTCCGTGAGCTTTATCGCAGGCTTGCAAGTGAATATCAGGAAAATCCTGAGCAAAGGGTTCCTATCTTTATCTCCCTTGGGGAGATGGAGCGCTCAAAAGAACTCACCCGCCTCTTAGACCAGCACTTTCGTCGCGCTGAAATAGGATTTACTGACAAATCTCCTGATGCCCTATTAGCAATGGGAGGAGTCCTTCTCTTAGATGCCCTAGATGAGTTGAGCTTACGCATAAAGCCTGAAGAACTCTTAGAACTTGCCAGGAATCTAACCCAGTTATCTGGCAAAGATACAAAGATAATCCTTACCTGCCGGTCATATCTTATTGAAGCCTCAAGTGAGCTTAAAGATACCTTCTTAAGTAGGGGAAAAGCTATAGAGCTTGGCGAGTTTAATGAAGAAGAGATTATTGAGTTCCTAGGAAAATATGGCCGCGAAGACCCAATAGGAGATTGTGAAAGGCTCAAGGAAAATCCCCTTCTTTGGGAGATGGCAAAGCGACCTGTATTCCTGCACTATTTTTCTTACTCATTTAATGAGGCGATAGAAGCAGCTAAAATCGGACAAAAACAGGTGGATGTAATCAATCGCTGTATTGACCAGGAAATTAAGAGGGTTATAAAAAAGTATTCAACAACACTAAGTCCTGATAACATAAGACAATTTGACCAGAATCTTGCCCTCTATCTCTGGAGAACAAAACAAGTTGGAATTGATGAGCAAAGCCTTAAGTTTCAAATTGTTGAATTCTTACCCAAGTATATCCCTTTTGATGAGGCTACTTTTAGGCTTATCAATCGTGTTGCCTTGCTAAAGAGGGATACCCAAGGGCTATGGACATTTAGCCATAAGGCAATTCAGGAATTCTTTCTGGCTTCTTGCCTAAAAGAGGAGAAAGACCCTATCCCCTTACTCTCTGCTAACCTCTTCTCACCTGAGGCAGGAAGGTTTCTCTTTGAACTCTTAGGAGAACAAAAAGCAAAGAATTTGGTAGAAAAACTTGGGGAAACACCAGGCCTTTTTGGGAAAGAAAATACCTTAATCCTTGGGGCTTTTCTGAAAAAGATAAATCTTGAAGGGCAAGACCTTAGCCCTATTGATTTAAGAGGCTATAACTATAATCTTCAAGGTGCAAATCTAAAGAAGGCAATACTTGTAGGGAAAAATCTTAAGGGATTTAACCTAAGGGAAGCTGACCTAAGGGGAGCAAACTTAACTGGCGCTGACCTTGTAGGAGCTGACCTTCTGGGAGCCTTAATTGATGGGGCAAGATTTGATTATGTGCGGGGATGGAAGGCAAAAACCGATAAAGAGATGCCAGGATTTGGCGCATCCTGGGATAGAGAATTTAAGATAGAACCGGTGCTTGAGCCATCTTCTTATAGAACAGATGAAATTATCTACTCCCCGGATGGAAGGCTATTGATTGCCGCAAGCGAGGGAGGAATCATCTTTTTTGATTCAAAGATAAACCGGGCAATCCGTCACATTCCATCACCCGCTAATTGTATTGCCATCAGCCCAGATGGAAATATCCTTGCCTCAGGGTCAGATGATAGAACCATTCGTCTCTGGGAGACAGAGACTGGCAGGCTTATCCAGAGATTAGAGGGGCATACAAGCAGGGTTTTGTCAGTAGCCATAAGTCCAGATGGAGGGATGCTTGCCTCAGGGGCATATGATAACACCATTTGTCTCTGGGAGACAAGGACAGGCAGGCTTATCCAGAGATTAGAGGGGCATACAGGCTGGGTTAGGTCAGTAGCTTTTAGTCCAGATGGAGAGAATCTTGCCTCAGGATCAAATGATAGAACCATTTGTCTCTGGGAGATAAGGACAGGCAGGCTTATCCAGACCTTAGAGGGTCATAAAGGCCCGATTTTCTCAGTAGCTTTTAGTCCAGATGGAGGAAAGCTTGCCTCAGGGTCAGATGATAGAACCATTTGTCTCTGGGAGATAAGGACAGGCAGGCTTATCCAGAGATTAGAAGGCCATACAGACTCGGTTTTCTCAGTAGCTTTTAGCCCAGATGGAACCATCCTTGCCTCAGGGTCATATGATAACACCATTTGTCTCTGGGAGACAAGGACAGCCAGGCTTATCCAGAGATTGGAAGGCCATACAGACAGGGTTAGGTCAGTAGCTTTTAGCCCAGATGGAACCATCCTTGCCTCAGGGTCATATGATAACACCATTTGTCTCTGGGAGACAAGGACAGCCAGGCTTATCCAGAGATTAGAAGGGCATACAGGTAGGGTTTTCTCAGTAGCCATCAGTCCAGATGGAGCCATGCTTGCCTCAGGGTCAGATGATAGAACCATTTGTCTCTGGGAGACAAAGACGGGCAGGCTTATCCAGAGATTAGAAGGGCATACAGGCAGGGTTTTCTCAGTAGCCATCAGTCCAGATGGAGCCATGC
>JBFMDZ010000029.1:0-12401 GCA_040753555.1 bacterium | reverse complement strand
GGCAGGCTTATCCAGAGATTAGAAGGGCATACAGGCAGGGTTTTCTCAGTAGCCATCAGTCCAGATGGAGCCATGCTTGCCTCAGGGTCAGATGATGAAATCATTTGTCTCTGGGAGACAAAGACGGACAGGCTTATCCAGAGATTAGAGGGGCATACAAATTGGGTTAGGTCAGTAGCTTTTAGCCCAGATGGAAATATCCTTGCCTCAGGGTCAGATGATAGAACCATTTGTCTCTGGGAGACAAAGACGGGCAGGCTTATCCAGAGATTAGAGGGGCATACAGGCTGGGTTTGGTCAGTAGTCATCAGTCCAGATGGCAGGATTCTTATCTCAGGGTCAGATGATGGGACTATTCGTTTCTTTAGAATCTCAGATGGGAAAGAAATCATTGCTTTTGCAGCAAGGGATAAAGATTGGGTCTCATTCACCCCTGAAGGATATTACATAGGAGAGGGTAATTTTGGCAGGTTCTTCTCTTTGGTAGATAAGATTGTCTTCTATTTCGTAGATGACCCAATTGTCAGTGAGGAATTCAATAAACCCGAGCTTGTATGTAATCTTCTTACTGGATAGGGATAATGGATGAAACAAAAAGCTACCCAAAGCCCTGACCCATTAGAGGTATATTTTAAAGAAAGGTTTAGAAAGAAAAACCTTGGCGTATTAGAGGGAGCAAATTTAACAGCGGATGATAGAACCTGCAGGGGAGGAAGGGATCACATATTTTTTTATTTAAGAATCAAGGAAGAAAAAATTGAAGATATTAGCTTTGAATGTGGTGGTTGCGATATGGCTATGTTTGTTGCAGGCGATATTCTATGCGATTTAGTAAGAAACAAAAGGCTTGATGAAATAGAAAATATTTCTGAAAAAGAATTTATAAAAGCCCTTGGTGGTAAAAGCAAGGAAGGATTAAAACATTTCAAAATGGCAATGAAGGTGTTAAATGATGGGATCAAGGGCTATCCCAACCACATTGATAATGGTATGTGTTTATGAATGTTAGTATGTGTTCAGCTGTCCTATATTTAGGCACAAAGTAAATAAATCCTCATCCCCAATGACAAATAAAATCCCAATGACCAAATCCCAATGACAAACAAAATCCCAAATCCCAATGACCAATGCTTAAAATTTGATATTGGACATTGAGTCATTGGACATTTATTGGACATTTGGATTTGGAAATTGGACATTTTTTGATATTTGGATTTAGTGCTTTATTTTAAGTTCCTTTCCCCATCTTATTCTCGTCTACCTAAACACATACAAAAAACCTTAAGTAGTTACTTTTTAAGGATTAAATTTATCGCGCTGTATAGGTTATTTGCAATAACATCGGGCTTAAAATGCCAATTTTCTTTTTCCTCTAGCATCTTTTTTCCATATCCTGTAAGGACAAGAATGGTTTTGCAATTTGCCCTTTTTCCTGCCTCTATATCTTGCATCTTATCGCCTATCATCCAGCAATCTTCTAATTTAAAAGAAAAATCAGATGATGCCTTTTTAAACATCCCTATCTCTGGCTTTCTACAAGGGCATTTATCATCTGGATGGTGTGGGCAATAATATACGGCATCAAGCCTTGCTCCCTCCTTTGCCAGCTCCTCCTTCATTAGAGAATTTATCTTTTCTGCTTCATTTTTGCTATATAACCCCTTTCCTATACCTGCCTGATTTGAAATAACAATTGCCAAAATCCCATTTTCATTCAATAGCTTAATTGCCTTTCCTGCATCTTTAAGGAGCTTAAAATCCTCCTTTTTCTTAATGTAGTCAAAAAGCTCCTCATTTATCACGCCATCTCTGTCTAAAAATACACAGGGAGGAATCATTGAATTTTGCCTTCAAATTTGGCTAACAAGCCTTTCATCAATAAGGAATACCCCTTTATTTTGCTATAAATCAGCAAGGCTACCTCCTCTTTGTATGTATGTGATGTATCGTTTCTTCTATCGGTCATATCAAGGAATGTAATTGTTTCCTCCTCGGTTAAAAACCCTAAACCAAAGATCTCTCTAAAACATGTCTTTGGAGAATTGCAAATAATACCCTCTTTCTCTTTAAGGTATTCCTTAAGGAATTTCCATAATGCCTCAAAGGTATATTCAAAACGCTGAATAGAGGCATCCCTTACGATAATTGAAAATGGCTCTTTAACAATATCCTTAAGGGTTTCTAATGCCTTAAGGAAATCTTTATATTTCAAACTTAATCTTTCCATACTATAGCATCCTTTAAAGCAAGATTTTTGAAATCCATTGATGTTTCATCCAAATTTACTATCTCAACCTTATAAGGGATATTCAAATCCTCTATCCTCTCCCTAAGCAATGGTATCTTTTTTTCACTAATCTTTTCCTTTGGGATAATTTCAATATCTATATCAGAGCCAGAATAATTTTCTCCCCTTGCAAAAGAGCCAAAAAGGACTATCTTTAGCTTTTCATCCTTTAGGTAATCCATTACCAAATTCTTTAATTTGATTATGGAGCTATTCATAAACTAGCTACCCTTACCTTAAGAATTTGAGGCATTTCCTTTATCTTTGAAATTATATCCCCAGAAAGCTCTCCATCAAGGTTCCATACAGAAAGGGCAGGACCTCCCTTTTCCTTTCTTGCAAGCTGGAGGTTTCCAATGTTTATGCCTTGTTCGGAAAGGATTGTTCCTATTTTTCCAATTATACCTGGCTGGTCTGTTTGGGATAAAACAAGGATATTCCCCTCTAAAGAGACCTCAACAGAAAAATCATCAATAAGGACAATCTTTCCAAATTTCTCCCTAAACAATGTAGCCTGGGTTGTAATTTTTTCTTTATCTGTTGTAAGGGAAAGGGAAATTAAGGCAGAGTAATCGGTTTTTTCTTTTGACTTTAAGAAAGAAATACCTATACCCATCTCCTCTGCAATAGATTGGGCATTTACATAGTTTACATTTTCTTCTGGAAGAAGGCTTGATAAGATAAAAACCACAATTGTGTTTGTAAGGGGAAGAATTTCAGAATCTTCTATTTCTCCAATATATTCTACACTAATCTCCTTTAGGCTTCCCTCTATTGTTTGAGAAGAAAATTTTGCTTGGGCTTCACAAAGAAAAATCCAGGGGCCTAATCTTTTTGTAACATCAGGAGAAATTTGGGGAAGATTAATGGCATTCCTTACCTTTCCTTCTAATGCATCTTTTATTTGGGCTGCAATCTCTATCCCAACACTCTTTTGTGCCTCAATGGTTGATGCACCAAGATGTGGAACAAATACACAATTATCAAGGGAAAGTAAAGGTGAGTCAAGCGGAGGCTCTTTCTCAAATACATCCAATGCAGCAGACCTTATCTTTCCTGATTTAAGCCCATCACACAATGCGGCTTCATCTATTATTCCACCCCTTGCACAATTTATAATGATAACGCCATCCTTCATCATCTCTATCTCTCTCTTTGAAATAAGATGCCTTGTCTTTTCTGATAATGGCGTATGGATGGTGATATAGTCTGATTGTTTAAAGAGCTTCTCAAGGGAAACTAGGGTTATCTTGAAATCCTTTGCCAAATCCTGTGAGAGGAATGGGTCGTATCCAATGATATTCATCCCAAAAGAAGATGCCCTTATGGCAACCTGCTTTCCAATACGGCCTAAACCAATAATGCCCAATGTCTTTGAAAATAGCTCATAGCCTACAAATAGCTTTCTCTCCCATTTTTGTGATTTAAGGGAGGTATATGCCTGAGGAATTTTTCTTGAGGAAGCAAGTATCATTGCCATTGTATGCTCTGCTGTTGATATTGTGTTTGAATCTGGCGTATTCATAACAATTATTCCCTTCCTTGTTGCTGCCTTTACATCTATATTATCAACGCCAACGCCAGCCCTTCCTATTATTTTAAGCTTCTTTGCTGACTCAATAACTTTAGCTGTTACCTTTGTTTCAGAGCGGATAACCAGACAATCAAAATCAGGGATTATGCTAATAAGCTCATCCTCTCTCATCCCTGTTTTTAAGCTCACCTCTGCCCCTGTTTCCCTTAAAATTTTTAACCCCTCCTCTTGTAATGGGTCAGAAACTAATATTTTCATTTTTTCTCCTAACAATATATTATTATGGAACAATAATTACAATGGCTTTTTTATTAAAATATTTTTCTGCTATTTGTTTTATTTTCTTTCCATCTATTTTTAAAAGATTTTCTTTGTATCTTTCTATTTCTGAAAAAGGTATTCCATAAAGCTCATTAAGGCCAACCTCAAATCCATATTGGCTATTGTTTTCCAAAGATACCTCCTTTTGGCCAATAAGATATGTCCTTCCTTCATTAAGCTCATCAGATGACACCTCTTCATCCTTAAGCCTTGCAATCTCCTTTTCTATTTTTTCACAAACAGAATCTACATTATCTTTTGATGTTTGGCTATAAATTATAAAACATCCAGGGTCAATTCCAAAGATATTAAAGACATCAGCATAGTAGACCAATCCCTCTTCCTCCCTCAAAGCATTAAAAAGCCTTCCATCCTGTCTTGAAAGGATGCAAGAGATAAGCTCAAGGGAAAATCTATCCTCATCTGTAATTCGGCTCCCAAGAAAGCCTATCATAATCCCAACTTGAGAAAACCTCTCATCCTTTATCTTTAATTCCCTATCTTCCTCCAATTGGGCTTCAAAATATGGCTTTGGTCTATAAAAATCTCCCTTTCTCCATCCTTTAAAAATTCTATTTATAGATTTCTCTATTTTCCCTGTCTCTACATCTCCAAATACAGTCAAAACCATATTATTTGGCATTATCCTATCTTCATAGAATGAAAGGATGTCTTTTTTTGTAATGCTTCCTATAGATTCCATTGTTCCCAACTCACAAATCCTATATGGATGAACCTTATAAAGGGTCAAAAGAAATTTATCAAGGCAAGATGAAAATAGGGAGTCGCCTCGGTTTTTAAGGGAAAGTATAGTCTTTTTTCTCTCCCTCTCTATCTCATCTTCCTTAAATGCTGGTTCTTGTAAGATTTCTTTAAGTATAGATAAGCCTTTGTTAATATCCTCAGAAAGGATAGAAATAGATATTCCAAAGGAATTTCTTCCACCAAAGCTTCCTATGGTTCCACCACAAGACTCCACAAAAAAGGCAATATCTTTCCTTTCCCTATTTTTTGTTCCAGCAAGAAGAAGGGATGCTGTAAGGTTTGAAATCCCCTCCTTTCCTTGCCTTTCAACAAGCCTTCCTCCTTTAAATAAGGCATAAATGGATACAAGACCTTTTGTATTTGAAGGGCTTATAAGATAGACAAGCCCATTTGGAAGCATTCCCTTTTTTATTTCCCTTCTCTTTACAGCTATTTTTTCCTCTCTCTCTTTCAATTTTTCTGGAGAAAGAAGGGCAATTGTCATATTATTTGAATTAAGATAGGTTTTTGCAGCATCCCTTATTTCTTTTGTCTTAACCCCTTCTATATTTTTTACATATTCATCCAGGAAATAGGGGTCACCTGTATCAAAAAATGATTCTCCAAGAACACCTGTTTTCTTTTCAATGGTATCTTGCAAAGAATAAATATCTGCAATAACCTTTCTCTTTGCAAGGTTAAGCTCCTTTTGAGATACACCATCCTTTTTTATCCTTTCAATCTCGGAAAGTATTTCTTTTTCTGCGATTTTGAGGTTATTTGGATGCATCTTTGCTGAAATGACAAATAGACCAGGAAATGCTGGTGTATAAGAGAAAGATTCAATTCCAAAAACAAGAGCCTTATCATCAACCAACGAACTATAAAGCCTTCCTGTTCTTCCCTTGCCTAATATTTCCGAGAGTAAATCCAGACAATAAGTATCTGGATGGGTAATGGGTTGGATATGAAATCCCATTTCAAGATAGGCAAGGTTAAAAGGCTTTTCAGCATAAAAGGTTCTTTTTGAAACCTGTCTTGGTTCATCTGGAATGTTTAAGATTTTCTCCTGCTTCCTTGGGATGCTTGAAAATACCCTCTTTATTTTATTCAAAAGCTCCCTTTCCTCAAAGTCTCCGCAGGCAGAAATTGCAATATTAGAGGGAATATACCTTTCTTTATGATAGGCAATAAGGTCTTTCCTTTCCAATCTCTTAAAAAGCTCTTCATAACCGATTATTGGGTATCTAACAGGATGGGTTGTAAATGCTTCAGCAAATAGGCATCTTGAGAGAAAATCTTCAGGAGAATTATCCCTTGTCTCAATCTCCCTTAATATAACATCCTTCTCCTTAACAAGCTCATCTTCTGGAAATTCGGGAAAAAATAGGGCATCTTTAAGTATATCAATGGCAACATAAATGGATTGGGATGGAATGGTGATTTTATACATCGTTTTGTCAAAAGAGGTAGATGCATCTATCCTTCCTCCGCTCTTTTCAATTTCACCTGCTATCTCTCCTGGTGGCCTTTTTTTTGTTCCCTTAAAGAGCATATGCTCTACAAGATGGGATATTCCAAAGCCAATGTATTCATCCTCATAGATGCTTCCTGCCTTTACAAATGCTTGTAGAGATACAAATTCTGTTGTATGCCTCTCCTCAAGGATTATTTTCATTCCATTTTCCAGGGTGTAGACAGAAGGAAAGGCAAAATGTGAAAGAAGAAAGAGAAGGAGGGTTTTATAACGCAATCTTAAGAAGCTGTTCATATCCTGCATCTACTCGCCTTTGAATCTCCTCAATAACATCCATCTTTTCCAATAGATGCTTAAACCTTGCCTGGGGCTTGATAAATTCAATAATTCCCTTTTTCTCCTTTGGTTTATATGTTATTTTATATTTGCCATTTTCTACCTCATATAAAGGCCAAAACCCTGTCTCAGCCGCAAGCTTTCCCATTTCAATTGTCTTATTTGATGGAAATCCCCAGCCAAGTGGACAGGGAGACAAAACATTTATAAAGCTTGGACCATCAAAAGAAAGGGCTTTTTGCACCTTTTTTACAAGGTCAGACCAATTTCCAACAATAGCTTGAGCAACATATGGAATATTATGGGCTATAACAATGGCTGTTAAGTCTTTTCTTTCTTGTGATTTTCCTATTGCTTTCTTTCCTGCCTGGGCTGTTGTTGTGTGTGCTCCATAGGGCGTTGCAGATGACCTTTGAATCCCTGTATTCATATATGCCTGATTATTTATGCAAACATAGAGCATTTTATCACCCCTCTCAAGGACACCTGATAATGCCTGAAGACCTATATCATAGGTTCCACCATCTCCACCAAATGCTATAAAATCAATATCTTCATTTATCTTCCCCTTCTTTTTTAATGCAATATAAGCAACATAGGCTCCTGAGATTGTTGCTGCGGCATTTTCAAATGCAGAGTGGATGAAGGGAGTTTTCCAGGCTGTATATGGAAATATTGTTGTTGTAACCTCTAAACATCCCGTCGCAGAGGAAACAACAACTTTCCTTTCACAGGCAAGGAGGATTTGCCTTGTAGCTATCGTTTCACCACAACCTGCACAGACCCTATGACCAGATGAAATGCCTTCCTTCTTTTTAGATAAAGATTTTAATGTAATTGGATTCATAAAAATAGTTTAACAACAAAAAACATTATAGTCAATATTTTTATAAGTTTGGTTAAGATGCTGATTAGCCTTATACCAAAAATCAATTGAATTTCAAGCAAACCTTTACTGGCTTCCTAACCTTAATCTAACTACCTGTTAACCAAAAAGTTTGCAAACCATTCATTTATTCTATCACAGAAAGAACCTTTTTTGCATATTCATCAGAAGGATCAAGGGAAATAGCTTTTTTGAATACCTCCCCTGCCCTATTTAGCTCACCGGCTTTGTAATATGCAGAACCCAAATCATTTAGCCAGGAAACATTATCAGGAGAAAAAGAAACAGCCCTTTCACATTCCTTTGCAGAATTCTTATAATCCTCCTTTTTAAAATAAACAAGGGCAAGGTAATGGTAAATGTCTGGTTGGTTTTCATTTGTCTTAATGGATTCTTTAAACATCTCTATTGCCAGATCTAGCTTCCCATCCCTAAAATATGCCTCTCCTAAGTTATTTAAGGTAAGCACCCTTCCTCTAATACCCTCTTTTTGATACTTTAATGCTTCTTTGTAAGTATTTATTGCATCCTTCATCCTTCCCTTCTCAGAATAGAATACACCAAGGTTTGTCCAGGTCTCAGGTGAATTTGGATTTTGGGCTACACCCCTTTTTAATGATTCCTCCTCTTTTTTTAATCCATCCTTATCCCCAAGTTCATACATTTTCTTATACGCAATAGCCAATGTATCATAGTATGATGTATTGTTTGGGTCATATCTTATTGCGTCTTCAATCCTTAAGATTATTTTTTTAATTGCCTCTTTATCATCTGTTTTTCCTATCTTGTTTCTATATTGTGGAATAAGAAACCTAAAATATGTCTCCTCATAAGGAAGAAAAGACAATGCTTGTTCATATAAAGATATAGAGCCATCTAAATCGCCAGCTGATTCATGATTCCTTGCTTGTGCGAAGACCTTATCTGCGCTAATCTGGATATTTGAAACCCTCCAAAGAAAAAAAAGCCCACAAACAACAAAAATAAACAATATTAACCTAATCCCTATTAGACTCTTTGACTCTCTGACCCCTGACTCTCTGACTTTATTTATCCCCCCCATAACCCCTAAACCCGACCAGAACAAAAATGTATATGTAATAAGATCAAAGTTAAACAAATTTTGAATAAGATAACCAATAGATGATGAAAGGATAGCAATTGTAAGGATATTTCTATTTTTTATCCCAAAGATAAATAGAGAAATCCATAGCCAAAGATAAGATAAAATTCCAAACCAGCCTGTTGTTGCGGCAATTTCTAGTATTATATTGTGTGCTTTATCAAGGACGCCTCCTTCAATTGTCCAATAATCTGGAGAAAGATATAAGGGTATAGTAAATTTTAGGCTATCGCAACCAACACCAAGGGGGTGATGAAAAATAAGTTTTAGTGTTGACTTCCATATATAGACCCTGGCAAGGGCAGAGCCTGCAAGCTCTACCTTTTCTCCAGTCTTAAATGTTCCCTTAAACCTTTCAATGGGCGATGTCTCTTTAAAGAAAAATAATGGAATAATAGAAACAAGAAGGAAAATAAGGATGTAAAGGTATCTTTTTTTAAAAAGCCCTTTTCCAAGAAGAATAAGGAATAAAATTCCCTCTCCCAGAAGACCAAGCCAGGCACCACGGGTTCTAATGATAATAATAGTAACAATAAAGAATAGAAAGGATAAGAAAAATAAAGAGGCTTGAAGAAATTTTCCAATATTAAAAAGAATTTTTATAATAGGCTTTGCTTTCTTTTTTATTTTATCATCAAGGCTTAAAAGAAACAATGAAAAGCTTAAAGGACAAAGCAAAACAAGGTATGCAGAAAGAAAATTTCTATTTCCAAATGTTGATGATTCTCCCATCTCAACAAGCCAGTTTGGGTCTTTGTTAAAATGCTGAAGAAATCCATATCCACCACAAAGAATTCCAGAAATAACACAAGATGCAAGAAATATTCTTACCCGGTAGCCTTTTCTAATAAAAAAGAAGGCAAGGTAAAATAAAAGAATATAGTTTAACAATGATGTTAATCCTTCATACCTGGAATAACAACCAAATAGGCTTACATAAGGGTTTAAAGATTGTGTTGTTGCAATACTTGATGTGATAAAAAAGGAAAGAATGGGATAAAAAAAGCAGGGTTTTTCAATCTTTGCCTTAAGAAGAATTGTGCGAAAGAAAAATAAACCAAGAAGGATAATTGTAAGATGCCTCATTAAAACAACCTTTGGAAGGACATAGATATTGTTTATAGAATAATCATAGTAAAGGGGGATAGCAAAGGCTGTAAATGAAAGAAGAAGAATGCCTAAATGGTCTGTAAGAGAGCAGAAAATCTTATACCCTGCAAGGTTTTTTATCTTTTTTAAAATAATCATAGAAAAATCTGTATCTACTTATATTATTTAATCCAAAATAAAGGATTGACAGGGGTTCCGTGGATATATAGTCCAAAGTGAAGATGGGGGGCTGTGGAAAGACCTGTTGAGCCAACCTTTCCAATTATCTCTCCCTTTTGGACAAAATCGCCCTCAAAAACATTTATCTTATCAAGATGGCAATAAAATGTAAGAACCCCTTGTCCGTGGTCAATAAGGATAGCATTTCCCTCTCCAGAAAAACGCCTGGCAATAACAACCCTTCCTGAATTTGACGAAGAAATAGGAGCTCCCCTTTGCTGCCTTATATCAATCCCAGAATGGATTCCACGCCAGCTTAAAGAACTGCTGCCACTTATCTTTTTATAAATCCTCCTTTCACCATATTCCCCTGTTATCCTTCCCTTTACAGGCCAAATAAAATCACCCCTCCATAGCTCTTCCTCTGTCTCTGTAAGGAGTGCTTTAGCTAGAATTTTGTTTTTAGCCTTACTTGAAATTTGAGGAGAAAAATTCCCCTTTTCAACCCAGAGTTTGCAGGTTTTTGGGTTTATGTTTGTTCCAAATCCAATGAATGTCCTTAACAAGCCATCTCCTACCCTATACAATGGATATGGCGTATTATCAAGCCAACATATGTAATTTCCGCTATCTGCATTTTTTATGGTTACTGTAAGTATTTCGCCCATCTTGAATGTTGTTTTGGAAAGCTCTACATCCAAGGCAAAGGTTTTTTGAAGAAGAAAAAGAAGAAAGAAAATTAACATTAAGCCGGATATTCTTGTGAGATTTTACGAAGACCTTCTAGTTTTCTTAATGCCGAACCAGAAAGAATGGATTTTCTTGCCATTTCTATTCCCTCTTTTATTGAGCTTGCCTTTCTTGTAACGAACAATGCAATGGCTGAATTAAGAAGAATAATATCCATCTTTGGCCCTTTATTTCCCTTAAGGATTTCTAATGCTATCTTAACATTCTTTTTAGAATCCCCTCCCTTTATTTCAGAAATATTTACCCTTTTTATACCAAATTCCTCTGGTGCTATTGTGTAGCTTCTAATTTTTCCCTCATAAAGCTCTGTAATCTTTGTAGGTGCAGATATAGATGCCTCATCAGAACCATCCCTTCCATGAAGAACAATGGCGGATATTGTCTTAAGCTCCTTTAAAACATAAGCCAATGTTTCACATAAAGCCTCATCGTATACGCCAAGCATCTGGTATCTTGCTCCTGCAGGATTTGTAAGTGGACCAAGGATATTAAATATTGTCCTTATTCCAATTTCCCTTCTTGGACCAATGGCATATTTCATAGCAGGATGAAGGGCTGGTGCAAAGAGAAAGCCTATTCCTATTTCCTTTAGGCATCTTTCTATACCCTCTTTTGGAATATTTATATTTACACCCAGACCCAAAAGCAAGTCTGCACTTCCACACTGTGATGAGACAGAGCGATTTCCATGCTTTGCTACAACCACGCCACAACCTGCAACAACAAAGGCTGATATGGTTGAGATGTTAAATAAATGAAGGCTATCACCTCCTGTTCCGCAGGTATCAAGGATAATATCACTCTTTGCCTCTATTTTAACTGACCTCTCCCTCATTGCCTTGCAAGAGCCAGCAATTTCATCTATTGTTTCTCCCTTCATCCTTAAAGCTGTAATATATGAGGCAATTTGGGAATCCGTGCATTTCCCATCCATAATCTCTCCCATTACATTATAGGCTTCTTCTTGGGTTAAATTTTCTTGTAAGGCTATTTTTGAAATTGCTTCCTTAATCATTTTTTCCCCTAAACCCTATCTTTTTTATCTCTTTAGAAGGAATTTCTATCATATTTTTTAGGGTATCAAAAACAACCTTAAATTGGGTATCATACCTTTTTTCCATATCCTCAATCTTCTTTTTAAGCTCTACATAACCTATAGCCATTTCCCTTAATTTTCCAAAGGCTCTCATAATCTGGATATTGACCTGGATTGCCCTTTCACTATTAAGAACAGATGAGAGCATAGCTACGCCATATTCAGTAAAAGCATGTGGTCGCAAATTGCGACCACCTTCTCTTTTTCTTCTTTTGTCAATTGAAACATAAAATCAGAAGGGAATCGCTCTCTATTCCTCCTTACCTGTTCATTGAGCCTTTTTGTTGAAACCTCATAAAGCTCTGCAAGGTCTCTGTCTAGCATTACCTTTTTTTCTCTTATAAGAAAAATCCTTGCCTCAATTCTTTCCCTCGGGATTAAATTATCCATTTTTATCTTTTCTTTCCCTACTTTCCTTTATTATAATGTTAAATGTTTAAAATGTCAAGGATTTGCTTTTGAAACTTACCCATATCTTTTTAGCTAAAGAAAGGATTTTTGGGAAAATTAGGGTCTCTTTTTTAAAATTGTGGTTATTTTCTATTGACAGGAAGGCTAATTTTTAGAAATGAAGGGAA
>JBFMDZ010000028.1 GCA_040753555.1 bacterium | reverse complement strand
AATTTCAATGTCCAATGCAAAATTAGCAATTATCAATTCAAAATTACCGTAAAGTTCATTTTGCATTTTGAGTTTTGCATTGCTAATTTTTAATTGAATTTCTTTCCTTTAATAATTTGCGTTACAAAGCACTACCTTTCCCTTGTGTATTATTACAAGATTTACCAAAAACTGGTAAAAAAGGAGCTTCTGGTTCAATATAGTCCCCAAGATGTGTTATTATACTTAAGCAAAGCAAGAAAAGTAAAAGTATCAAAACACTGGATAGACCTTGAAGTGCCAAAACAAACAAGGAAAATCATAGAGGCTTTAAGATTACATATTACTTAAAAATCAGGAAGTTACGGATTAGTATTGCCAGAGACAAGGAAGAGCCATTTGACCGCAATGACATTATGGTCTTTAACGCCATTATCAACAATGCCGCCTCCTCCTTAATGAATGCGGTAAGGTTCAAACAGATTAAAGAATTGGCTGACCATGATGGTCCAACCCTTCTCCTTAATCACCGAACCTTATTATTCTTTGATCTTGACGATTTTAAGGCAATAAACGACAAATTTGGCCATATTGAAGGAGACAAGGTTTTGGTCAAATTTGCCTCACTCCTCAAAAAGACCTGCAGGATGATAGATATCCCTGCTCGCTATGGTGGAGAGGAGTTTTGCCTCCTTCTTCCTGAGACAGATATAAAAAATGCAAAAATGATAGCTGAGCGGATAAGGAAGGATGTTGAAGAAGAGGCATTCCTCTCCACTGGAGACCGTATCACAGTAAGCTGTGGAATTTCCTCGCTCTCCAAAGATTGTCAGGATATGAACCCTGATGGAGCTTGCTGATTCTAGACTCTATTCAGCCAAGAGAAAGGGCAAAAACAGGGTTGAAGGAGATAAATTCTAACATTGGCTTTCCTTTAAAAAAGTGAGGTAGCCAGTGGGTGCTGGAGCAAATCGCGTCTTCATTCTATCCTTATCGTTGAGAAAATATCCATTATTTTATTGTATCTCTTTTTTGTTTCTTTTGCAATTATTGTAACTTGAATGTCCCTTTGATGCGGAAATATCTCAAGCCTTGTTTTCAAAAATTCCCTAAACCCCTCTTTTTGCTTCTCTGTAAAGATATAGCTATCGCAATTTTCTAATTTAAAACTTGATGTGCCAAAGGAAAGGGCGTAATATCTTTTTATGTCTTTTGAGGTTTCCCTAAAAACAATAATTGCAATATCTCCCTCATTATCCCTTGAAAACAAAACACAATTTTCATTCTCCTTCACCTTCTTGTATTCTGGATATAGAAGGATTGAAAGCCCATAATCTGTGTTATAAGAAATTCTATCAGGGCTTTCCTTGAGTAATTTCTCTTTTGTGCAATGGGATAAAAGGATTGCGAGAAGAAGGGGTGCCAATTTTTTCATTTTTTGTCTTGTGAGAAAGCCTTATTCCCGCAATATATGCGTTAATTGCCTTTTTATTTTCATTTTTCTTGTCATATATGCTTCCTAGGATAAGATAAAGATTTCCATCATCTGGAGAGATCTTAATTGCCTTTTTTATTTCTTTCTCTGCCAATGAATAGCTTTGTGAGCCAATATAACAATTTGCCCTTTGAAGATAAATCTCCTTTTTGGGAAAGCTAGCTTTTGTTGTTTTAAAAGAAGCCTCTTTTGATTTATGGCATCCAATAAAAAAAATAAGAAGAAAGACAAGAAATATTTTCAAATTAAACCTTCTCTTTTATCCTCTCAATCTCTTCATCCATTGCCTTTTTTCCTGCTGCAACAGCCTTTGCAATTATGGATTTTTTCTCTTTTAAAGCCCCTTTTTCATGCTCTACAAATTCCTCTACCTTTTCCCTTCCCTCTTCTATTAGACCCTGTGCCTTTTCAACAAGAACACTACCCCTTTCCCTTATCTTCTCACCTGCCTCCCTTATCTTTTTTCTTGTTTCCTCTCCAGATTGAGGAGCAAGAAGAATGCCTGCTATTACTCCGCAGGCTGCACCAGCGGTAAATGCGAATATAAGTGCTAGATTATTATCCCTTGTCTCCATCTTTATCACCCCCTTTTAGAAAAATATTTAGACCAGATTTTACTCCTGCATATATACCAAGAATAAAGGTAAGTGGTGTAACTACCTTCTCTTTTATTGTTTTAAAACCACCAGATACCTCATTTATTATAGATGAGCACATATTTATAGCATCTAGTCCTTTACAGATAGAGCCTTTTAATCCAGGCATCTCGGCTTTTATATAAACCACAAGCTCGCCAATTTCATCTATTGTCTTCTTTAGGGAAGAAAGAGCAGAGACAAAATATATACCGACGAAAAGGATGGTGCAGGTTAAAACAGCCAGGCATATTGCTATAATTATATTCATTACATAAATTTATCAAAAGTAAATATGATTTGTCAATCTTTTCTTGTATAGATGGTTACTATTTCAATTTGTCCAACAATCTTTAATAAACATACAAAAGGATTTATGATCTTTTATTCAAAGGTTGCCTAAGCTTTTAAAGAGGGTAAAAAACTTGAAAGCCTTATAAAATAAGTCCTTCTTCTGCAAGTGATATAGCAGAGAGGCAACAACTTGCTTTATTTAAGGATTCCTCATATTCTTTTTCCGGGTCTGAATCGGAAACTATGCCAGCACCTGCCTGAATATAGGCGATTTCCTTATGAAGCAATATTGTCCTTATAATAATTCCTGTATCCATATTTCCTGTAAAGCCAAAATATCCAACACACCCTCCATAATGATTTCTTCTTTTTTTCTCAAGCTCATCAATTATTTCACATGCCCTTATCTTTGGCGCACCTGTTAGTGTGCCTGCTGGAAATGAGGCAGATAATAGCTCAAATCCACCAAACCCTTCTTTCATCTTTCCTTTAACAGAGCTTTCAATGTGCATAACATGGGAATATCTTTCTGCCTTCATAAACTCTGATACCTCAATACTTCCAAATTCACATACCCTTCCCAAGTCATTCCTTCCTAAATCAACAAGCATAATATGCTCTGCCCTCTCTTTAGGATCCTGCAAAAGCTCTTTTTCCAATTCTTTGTCCTCATCCTCTGTCTTTCCCCTTTTTCTTGTTCCTGCAATAGGCCTTGTCTCTGCAATGCCATCCTCTAGTTTTACAAGAAGCTCAGGGGATGAGCCAATAATCTTGTAATCAGGAAAATCCAAAAGGAACATATATGGAGATGGGTTTATGTGCCTAAGGCTTCTGTATATAGAAATAGACGAAGCTTGTGTCTTTCTCTTTATCCTCTGGGAAAGAACAACCTGAAATATATCGCCTGCCTTTATATATTCCTTTGCATTTTTTACCATTTTCATATAATCTTCCTTGCTTACCTCAAATTCTTGGCCTTTGCTTTTTATTTTTTCACAAGGTAAAATAAGGGGCTTTTTTAGCTTTTCTTCTATACTTTCTATAGATTTTATTGCCATTCTGTAGGTTTTGTCAGGATCTCCCTCAATAGGGATTGTGGCTATAATTTTTATTGTATGGTTAAGATGGTCAAAAATTACATTATTCTCTGTTATAACAAAAAATGCTGTTGGAATATCAAGGTCATTCTCTATTCTTTCTGGAAGATTCTCAATAAACCTTATATAATCATAGCCTACAAAGCCTACAGCACCACCAAAAAACCTGGGGAGAGAAGGAGAGGAAACAGCCTGATATGAGGCGATAATGTTTTTAAGAAAAACAAGGGGATTTTTTTCTACTTCCTTTATTATTTCCTTTCCATTCCTTGTAATAAAAACCCTATTCCCTTTAATCTTAAAGAATACCTTTGGATTTATTCCAATAAATGAATACCTCCCTATTTTTTCTTCGCTCTCTGCACTTTCTAAAAGATATGAATAATTATCCCTTACCTTGCAAAAGCAAGAAACAGGCGTCTCTAAATCCCCTAATATCTCTTTATATACGGGAATCGTTCTTCCTTTGTTAACAAGTTTTTTAAAATCAGTTAAGCTTGGGTGATACATCAAAATATACTAAGTTCATAGGAATATTTTACCTCCTTTTTTCTTTTATACTCTGAAAACCCAATATCAATAAGCCTTGTAATAAGCTCTTTAAAATCTATTCCCATTGGTTTAAAGAGATAAAAGGATAATGAGCCTGGGATTGTGTTTATCTCATTGATATAAATTTCCCCATCTTTCAAAAGAAAATCTATTCTTGCAATGCCGCTTAAACTACAAGCCCTAAATGCCTCAATTGACAGGGCTTGAATCTTTTTTGTTAATTCATCATCTATCTCTGCTGGAATTATTCTCCCTGCACCCTTCATTCCCTTTCCCTTCCTATATTTTTCGCTGTATGTCAAAAATTTATCGCCTTTCATTACCTCTTCTAATAACGATGGAATAACCTCTTTATCTCCAAGTATTGCACAATTTATTTCCCTGCTTTCTAATAATGCCTTCTCAACAATAGCCTTTTGTGAATATTCA
Source organism: bacterium (assembly GCA_040753555.1). Lineage (NCBI taxonomy): Bacteria > bacterium. Next base: position 14,784 of record JBFMDZ010000028.1, on the reverse strand, counting down.
AAGCAAACATCCAAAGCAAAGATAAGCTCATCTTTGTTAGAAGATGTATTTACACCAATGGATGAACCGAGATTTGAAGGCTTTACAATTACCGGATATGAAAGATTTTTTTCTATATCTTCAATCATTCCTTTTTCACCCCTTTCAAAACAAAGCCAATCTACAATGGGAAAGCTCAAGCTTTTAAAGATTTTCTTTGATGCAATTTTGTCCATACAAAGAGAAGAGCCTAAAACACCCGAGCCAACATAAGGGATGTCAGCAAGCTCTAATAAACCCTGTAATGTTCCATCCTCGCCATATGTTCCGTGAACCAAAGGAAATGCAATATCAATATCTATTCTTTTATGGAATATGCCTTTTTTAATAAGTCCAGCTTTTGGAATTGGAGGAAAAATTATTTCTCTATTTGGAATTTCCTTTTTAAAGGCTTCAATATTACAAGGGCCAAGCATCCATTTCCCATCTTTTGTAATATAAATAGGAATTGGCTCATATTTTTCTTTATCAATTGCCTCAATTACCTGATAGGCTGTGATGACAGAAACCTCATGCTCAACAGACCTTGAGCCAAATATTATGCCTACCCTTGTTTTTTTCATTTTATCTTCTCTTCAAATATTTTTTCAAATCGCGATAGTAATTTTCGTGTGAACCAATCATAATCAATTCTAATTCATCGTTAATCATTCTGTAGGAAAGGAGGTATTGGAGAGCTTTAATTTTGAACTTGTGAATGTATATACCACGAAGGTCTCCTCTCTTTTCTTCTCCAACCAAAGGATTTTCTATTATTCTTTTAACCTCTTCATCCAATATTTCTTTTTCTTGTTTTGAAAACCTTTTAGCTTTACTTTCGAAAATTTTTGATTGGTAGATTTTCATCCATGCTATCCAAACCTATATTCTGACTTTTCACCCTGTTCCAATTCTTCTATTCCTATAAATATTTCTTTGATAAGGCTATAGGTTAAATCTGGATTTTCTTCAGCACATTTGCCTATCTTTGTCCAATGTTCTATTTGGCCTGTTATAGATCTGTGGTCAATATGGCTATATTTTTTAGCCTCACTAACCAATTCCTTTGATATTCTTACAGCAACAGCCATTTTTCTTATATTGCCTCTCCTGCACTAACAATCTCTGTTATCTCCTTTGTTATTCCCGCCTGTCTTGTCTGATTGAAGGTTAAAAATAGCTCTTTTATAAGATTTTCTGCATTTTTTGTTGCATTTTCCATTGCAATCATCCTTGCGGCATGCTCTGCGGCAAGTGATTCAAAGAATATCCTGAGGAGTTGAAATCTAAAATATAAGGAAAAGATTGAATCAAGACAGACCCCATAATCGGGTTCATAGATGTAGTCAGAGACAAATAGAGATTGAGGTTCTTTTGGAATAATGGGAATAAGGCTTGTTATCTTTGGCACCTGCCGAAAGACAGAGATAAATTCATTATAGATTAAAGTTACTTTGTCAAACTCAAAGGAAAGATAGCCCGTCATTATTCTTTTTGCTATTCTTCCCGAAACAAGCTCAGTCTCTTTCTCTAATAGAGACTCTATCTCCATTATCTTGTAATCCTTGTTTTTAAAAAACATCTCACCCCTTTTTCCAATAATAAGAAGCAAAATATTGGATGATGCATTTTTTATGTATTCCTCTGCAGCCCTTATAATATTTGTATTAAAACTACCACAAAGCCCCCTTTTTGATGTTAGTATTATCAAAAGCTCATTTTCTATCTCTCTTTCCATAAGGAATGGATGCTTTTTCTCTGACTTAAGTGCAATATCTTCCATAATATCAAAAATTCTATTTGAGTATGGACGGATTTGTTTTATTATACGCTCTACCTTTGAAAGCTTTGCACAAGAAACAAGCATCATTGCCCTGGTTATTTTTTGGATATTCCTTATAGACTTTATCCTTCCCTTAATAAACTTTGTTGATATTGATGCCATTTCTTTATTCCCCAAGTCCAAGCTGCTTTCTTATCAACCTACAAAGACTTTCTTTAATTTCTAAATGCCTTGGAATAGGAGCCTTCTTTCCTTGTTTTGGATTTACATATATATCATGTTTTGCACCGTGCCGCTTCAAATAACACCCCTTATCTACAAGCTCTCTAATAAAATCATATCGCTTCAAACCTCAATTCTAATTTCTTCTTTCTGTATCTCACTATAAGACAATATTTCTTCTTCTCTCATCAATTTATATGCATCCTTTATATTTTCTTTCAATTCTTTTAGAGAAGAGCCTTGACTAAATACAGAAGGAACCTCCTTAAGCCTTCCAATATACCAGCCATCATCTATCCAATATTCAAGCGTAAAAGCCCTTATCATACCTTTTTTTCAAATTCTTCCTTAAACTCCAATATTGCTTTATCAAGACGCTCCTTTAGAGAACCAACAAAATCCTTTTTTTCCTGTAATTCTTTTTCTATCTCTGGATATTTTTCCTCCATAAATTTAAAGAAGGCATTTTCAAAGAGAGCCACCTGTTCCTTTGGAATAGAATCAAGAAATCCCTCAACACCTGCGTTTATTAGCATTACCTGCTTTGCAAGGGGCATTGGTTTATATTGCTCCTGTTTTAATACCTCTACCATCCTCTCGCCCCTTGTTATTTGAGCAAGGGTTGCTTTATCAAGCTCTGTAGAAAACTGAGCAAATGCAGCAAGCTCCCTGTATTGGGCAAGTTCAAGCCGAAGCCTTCCTGCAACCTTTTTCATTGCTTTAGTTTGGGCAGATGAGCCAACCCTAGAAACAGACAATCCAACATTTATGGCAGGTCTTATTCCAGCATAAAATAGGTCTCCCTCAAGGTAGATTTGCCCATCTGTAATAGAGATAACATTTGTTGGAATATAGGCAGATATATCTGCTGCCTGGGTTTCTATAATGGGAAGGGCAGTAAGAGAACCTCCGCCATTTTCTTTGTTATACTTTGCTGACCTCTCTAAAAGCCTTGAGTGAAGATAAAATATATCCCCTGGATATGCCTCCCTCCCTGGAGGCCTTCTTAAAAGCAAAGACATCTGTCTATATGCCTGGGCATGCTTTGATAGGTCATCATAGATAACAAGGCTATGCTTTCCATTGTCCCTGAAATATTCACCTATCGCACATCCTGTATAGGGTGCGAGGTATTGTAATGGTGCGGGTGAATTCGCTGTTGCAGAAACAATGGTTGTATATTCCATTGCTCCCTGCTCCTCTAATATCTTATTTACATAAGCAACATTTGATTGCTTTTGTCCAATCGCAACATAGATACAATAGACATTCTCATTCTTTTGATTTAGGATTGTGTCAATCACAATGGCTGTTTTTCCTAATGACCTATCTGATATTATAAGCTCCCTTTGACCCCTGCCAATGGGAATCATAGAATCTATTGCCTTAATTCCTGTCTGTAATGGCTCACATACAGGCATCCTGGAAACTATGGACGGTGCCCTTTCCTCAATGGGTCTATAGTGTTCTTTTTTTATCTCTCCCTTTCCATCTACTGGCTCACCTATACCATTTACAACCCTTCCTAATAGGCTCTCTCCAACAGGAACCTCCATTATCCTTTCTGTGCATTTTGCCCTATCCCCCTCCTTTACAGAATCCTCAGGCCCTAAAATTACCGCACCAACAGATTCTTCCTCAAGGTTTAAGACATATCCCCTTATCCCTGATGAAAATTCCAGGATTTCACCTGTCATTGCGTTATCCAAGCCATAGATAAGGGAAACGCCATCTCCAACCTGGACCACCATTCCCTCGCGAGAGACCTCTAATCCCTTTTCAAACCCCTCTATCTCTTTAAGTATTACCTCGGAGATTTCACCCGCCTTTATTTCTGCCATTTTAACCTCCCCATAGTTTTTCCATTCTTTTTAGATAGCCTGCTATGCTTCCATCTATTCGCTTTGAGCCAATTTCAAGGATTCCTCCTCCAATTATAGATTTGTCTATATTTATATCAAGAATAACATCCTTTTTTAATATTTGCTTTAATTTTCCAATAAGTATCTTCCTTAATTCCTCCTTTACCTCAAAACAAGATGTAAGGACAACCCTTATTCTTTCCCTTTCTTCATCAATGAGCTTATTAAAATAAAACAATATTTGGGGAAGAAGATTAAGCCTTTGCTTTTCAATGAGGAGAAATATAAACCTTGCAAGCTCATCTGACAGATTTTCAAAAAGATTTTTAAGAAAATCCATCTTTTTATGAAAAGAAATTGCTGGATTTGAAAAAACCTTAAGGATTTTAGGGTTTTTGCTTATTGTGGAGGATATTAGAAATAAATCTTCTCCCTCTTTTTCTCCTTTCTCCTTTACCATTTCAAAGAATGCCTTTGCAAACCTTTTTGCTATCCTCTCTTTTATTATCACTTAATAACATCCTCCTCTTTGATGTCTCTTATAAATTCAGAAAGCAAAGCATCTGCTTTTTTTTCATCAATAACCTCCTTTGTTAATTTACCTGCTATGGCAACAGAGATCTTTGCTATATAAGAAATTGCATTTTGCTTCTCCTTCTTTATCTCCTGCTTTGCATTAGTAAGGATTGATTGTGCCATTATTTCTGCTTCTTTTTTTGCCTTTTTTAAAATCTCTATCCTAATGCCTTCTCCCTCTTTTATAGCCTTATCAATAATTGTCTTTGCCTCATTCTCTACATCCTTAAGCCTTTTTTCTGCCCTTTCTATTAATTCTCCTGATTTCTCTTTCTCTTCATTTATAAGGGAGAATGTATTATTTATCTCTTCTCTTCTTTTCTCAATAAATTTTGATAAAGGAGAAAAAAGAAACCTTCCCAGTACAGCCATAAGCACCAAAAAGCTTATAAGCTGGACAAGAATCATCCAGGGATTTATCTCAATCATTGAGTTTTTTAGTTTTAATCTTTTAGCTTTTTAATACCATATCAAGTAAGGGTTTTGCAAAGACAAAAAGCAAAAGCATTGAGATAAGCAAGACATAGAGAACCAAAGATTCCATAAATGCAAGACCCAAGATTAACAATGTTTGGATCTTACCTGCTGCCTCTGGCTGTCTTGCCATTCCCTCTGCTGCCTTTGCCGTCGCATTCCCTTGACTTAAAGCAGCAGCAAATGCCGCTAAAGCCAAAGCAAACCCTGCTGTTACAACGCTCGCAATCAATGCTTCCATATTTTACCTCCTTTATTTTGTTTCCTTCTTTTTGGGATGATCTTCCCTGTAAGAAACAATAAGGGCAAAAATACCCATAACCAAAGGTGCCGCAAGAATAATATAAATTGCCATTTCGTTCATTTTATTTTTCCTCCTTTTTAGATGGAATAGTATAAAACCCTATAATAAACAATGTAATGGCTATTATAAGAAGCACAATCGCCACTTTAAAGGGCATCTTTTCAAAAATAAGACCACCAATTATACCAACTGTAACCAAATATTTTGTAATGTCCAGTATCATCTTCCCTGCCTCTTTCCTTCTATCCTCCTGCTTCAATGCTCTGCCTCCTCCATTGCCAGATCAACATAGATTATAGAAAGAAGAAAAAATACCAATGTCTGAACACAACAGGTTATTATTCCAAGCCCCATTATTGCCGGTGGCAATAAAACAGGAATAAACCCTGTTAAAAGATAAAGAATAGGCTTCTTGGCAAACAAAACAACAACAAATGATAGGCAAAGAAGGGTTGTATGCTTTGAAAACATATTGACAAATAGCCTTAATGATAGTGAGAATGGCTTTGCAAGCTCACCCATAAGGTGGATTATTATAAACAAAATATCGCCAAGGATATTAAGGGGTAAAAGCCATAATTTATTCTTCCAGAACCTTATGGGAAAGAGAAAATGGGAAAGGTAGTTAAGCCCCTTTTTCCTTATCCCAATATAATGCGTTGTAACGAATACAGAGAGGGCTAATGCAATTGTTGTATTCCAATTTCCTGTAGGAGAGCCACAACCAGGCACAAGGCCTATAAGGTTTGATAAGAGGATAAATAATGCAAGGCTTCCAAAAAGGGGGAGGAATGCTTTTCCCTTCTCTCCCATTATTGAGGTTATAAAAGACAAAACAGCCTCTGTAAAAAGCTCAAAGAAATTCTGAAGCCTCCCTGGTTTTTCCTTCAAATTCCTTGTTGCAAAAAGGGCAAGAACAATGATGATAAAAGATACAACCCCTGTCATAGCAATAGGGTTTTCAGAAACATTATGGATAAACCACATAAGAGGCGAATGTTCATGTTCTTTCATCTTTTATTTATAGCCCAAATAGCAATGAATAAAGGAAATAAAGCAAAGCCAATGCCTAGAAAAATGGGGCTTATCTTAAGATAAAGAAAAAAGAGAATAACAAAGGAAACAAGGACATACTTTATAAATGCAAAAAAGCCATTCCTTTGGCTTCTTAAAAGAAATAGTAGATTAAAGAGGCTTATTATGAATCCTAAAACAATAGAAAAAAGCATTCCAGCTAAATCCATCTAAAAAGTATATAAAAAAAAGGGAAAGCTCGTCAACATTTTGTTTTTGAAAATCTATTGACAAATGTTTAAAGAGAGAATAGAATAGAAATATGATTGAGTTTATAAGAAGCATCTCCATATTTGTTAGTCTCTTTGCTATAATTGCTGCCGTTATTCTCATTATCCGCTCAATGCTACAAGAAAAAAGGTTTAAATTTGTAAGGCAAGAGGATGCAAAAAAAATTGAAACTTTATCAAAAGAAAGGGAGGAATTAAAAAAGGAATTGATAGAAAAGCTTGATATGCTTGCAAAAAGCTCTGATTTAGAAAGGAATACCCTATTAGAAATTATTAAAAGGAGGGATGAAAAGGGAGAGGAGGAAAAGGAAGACCTTACAAATTGGCTTGAATATAGAATGACAAGGATGCAGGATGAGATAGAAAATAAGATAAAGGATAGACTAACTCGCATCCTCCTTCAGATTGAAGACATAAATGCCCGCCTTTTAAAATTAGAAAAACCTAGTGGTGGTTAAATTCTTAACAATTCTCGTCCTTTTCTTTACAAACTTATATCCCATTACCGCAAAAGAAGAATACGAAGAAGGTTTATTTTTGCTTTCAAAGGCTAAATATTCAGAGGCAATAATAAAATTTAACTTAGCCATTTCCAAAAACCCATATTACAAAGAGGCTTATAATAAACTTGGAATTACCTATTACCAAAATAAAGAATATAAAAATGCAATTACATCCTTTAAAAAGGCAATTTCTTTAGATAATTCCTATACAGAGGCTTATAATAACCTTGGGCTTGCCTATGAAATGGCAGAAATGGTAGATGATGCTATAAAAAGCTATAGAATTGCAATAAAACAAGACCCAACAAACCCAGAATTTCATTACAATTTAGCCTCAGGGCTTTATAAAAAAGGCCAAATATTTTCCTCAATTAAGGAATACAAAAAAACCATAGAGATTGAGTCAGGGTTTTATTCAGCCTACATTAAACTTGGTGATATATATTGGAATGATAAAAAAATGAAGGAAGAAGCAATAATGTTCTATGAGGATGCAAAGGCAAAAAACCCAAAATCACACCTTCCACATTTAGGCTTAGGAAGGCTTTATTTTCAAACTCAAGAGCTTGATAAGGCAATCTGGGAATATAAAAAGGCGATACAAAAGAATAAGGAGCCTATAGATGAATTAAGGGAGCTTGGAAATATTTATATAGAAAAGAAAGATTATAAAGGTGCTAAAAACCTTTATAAAAGGCTTTTAAGCCTAAAGCCAGAAGACAAGGTTGCAAAATATAGCCTAGGCCTTATTTATGAAAAAATGGGAAATTTTAATAATGCTTTGTCTATGTATGAAGATGGATTAAAAATTGAAAAGGAAAATGAGATTTTGCAATTTTCAAAGGAGAGGGCTATTTCCCTTTTAAATGAACCTACATATTCTGATGTAAGAAAGGAATGTTCATTTTTGCACCTTAAACTTGCTGAAGATTACCTTAAGAAAGGAATGATTTCTCTTGCAATATATGAATACAAAAGGGCAATTTCTTTAAATCCACAAGATCCCAAAATAAGGCTTTCCCTTGCAAGGATATATGAAAAAAGGGAGATGTTTAGCAATACAGAAAATGAGCTTATAAAGGTTATAGAGCTTGAGCCAACAAACATACAAGCATCTGATATGGCAGAAAGAATAAATTTTAAAAAGAAAAAGACAATTACCTATCAAGAAAAGATAGATGAAATTCCAAAGCCAGAATTAAGGCTTATATTCTTTACAATTTCCAAATGTCCCCTCGTTTATCCAGATTCCCTTAATTACCTTAATTATCTTCTTGAAACCATCCTTTCCTATTCAAAGAAATTAAGCCTTATTATACCCCAAGAATTTTCAGGTGATAAAAAGAAAGCTATAGAAAAAGCAAAAGAAAATGGGGCTGATTTCTTGCTATTTGTAGAAGTAGAGGAAAACGAGCAAATGATAAAAACAAAGGCAATTTTGATAAATATAGAAAACCTAAAGGAGGATGTAATAATATCTAAAGGCTCTGGAAACAACAGGCTAAAAGAGGTAATTTATTATCTTTCACAAAAGACAGAAGAATTGCTTCCCATAAAGGCAAAGATATTTAAGATAGAAGGTGGTGATGCCTTTATAAATGCAGGAAGCCTTTGTGGAATAAAGGAGGGAGATATTTTTGAGGTTTTAGAGAAAAGAAAGTCTATTGGAAAGATAAAGATTATAAAGGCTTCCCCAGAAATTTCTAAAGCAATTGTTATCCCTCCACAAACTAAAGAGATTTTAAAGATAAAAAGGGAGGTAAGAAGGTAGAAAAGGCTGTTATTGTTGATACTAGTGGAGAAGAAATTTCATTTTTTGAGCTTGCTCAATTGGTTGAAACAGCAGGTGGAAAGGTTGTAGGAGAGCTTGTTCAAAAACGGGAAAAATCACCAAAATTTTTGCTTACAAAAGGAAAACTTGAGGAATTAAAAGCCATTTGTAAGGAAAATAATGCAGGTCTCGTTGTATTTAATCAAGACCCTTCTCCTTCACAAATAAGAAACATAGAAGAAGAGTTAGACCTTAAGGTCCTTGATAGAACAGGGATAATCCTTGATATATTTGCACAAAGGGCAAGGACAGCTGAAGCAAAGATTCAAACTAGCTTGGCTTTATCCTATTACCTCCTTCCAAGGCTTACAGGAAGAAGGGATTTATCAAGGCTTGGAGGAGGTATTGGAACAAGGGGTCCTGGAGAGCAAAAGCTAGAATATGACAGAAGGAGGATAAGGAAGCATATTAGCAATCTTAAGAAAAAGCTTGAGGGGATAAAAAAAGAGAGGGAAGAGCAGAGAAAAAAGAGAAAGAGGGATTTTTTAATCTGCTCTATTGTTGGCTATACAAATGCTGGAAAATCAACCCTCCTTTCAACCCTTTCCAAAGAAGATGTCCCCTCCTTTAACCAGCTCTTTACAACCCTTGACCCTTTGGCTAGAAAGGTAAGAATTGGTTTAAATGATATAGTTTTTACAGATACTGTTGGATTTATCCAGGACCTTCCCCTTTCCCTTGTTTCTGCATTTAGGGCAACCCTTGAGGAGATATGCGAATCTGACATCGTCCTTCATATCGTTGATATATCACATCCATATTTTAGAAGGCAGATGGCATCGGTTGAAAAAATCCTTGAAGAGCTAAATGTTACAAGATACCCAAGGATAACAGCTTTTAATAAAATAGACCTTTTATCTGATAAAACCATCATTTCACATCTTAAGAAAGAGATTCCAAATTCAACAGAAATTTCTGCATTAAAAGGAAGGGGTTTTAAGGAATTATTTGATTTGTTTCTTAACCTAATCCCATACTTGAAAATACCTAAAGAAAAGAGTAAAATATATCTATGATTAAGAGAAAGGTTTTGACCTTTGTTTTAGCAGGAGGAAAGGGAGAGAGGCTTCATCCTTTAACACGGGATAGGGCAAAGCCAGGTGTGCCATTTGGCGGAATCTATAGGATTATAGACTTTACCCTATCTAATTGCATAAACTCAGGCTTAAGAAAAATCTATGTTTTAATCCAATATAAATCTTATTCCTTAATGAGGCATTTAATGATGGGATGGGATTTTTTTGACAGGGAGCTGGGTGAATTTATAGAGATTCTTCCTGCCCAGATGAGGGTTTCCAATGATTGGTATCAGGGCACAGCCGATGCAATATACCAGAATATATACTTTGTTGACCGGGAAGACCCTGAGTTTATCCTTATCCTTGCAGGAGACCATATCTATAAGATGGACTATGGAAAGATGATTGACCATCACCTTGAAAAAAAAGCAGATGTAACCGTAGGTGCCCTTCCTGTTTCTCTTGATATGGCAGACCAATATGGAATTATAGAAACAGACAAAAATAATAAAATAACCTCCTTCTACGAAAAACCAGAGAGGTCTTTTACCGAAAAACTTCCCTCATTTTATGCCTCAATGGGCATATACTTATTTAATAGGAGATTTCTTGAAAAAATATTAGAAGATGATGCAAAGAAAAACACAAAACACGATTTTGGAAAAGATATTCTTCCCTCTTGTGTAAAGCAAGATGCAAATATTTATGCCTATCCATTTATTGACGAAAATAAGAAGGAGGTGTTATACTGGAGGGACATTGGAACCCTTGATGCATATTACGAGGCAAGTATGGATTTAGTCTCAGTCAACCCAATATTTAACCTTTATGATAAGGGATGGCCGATTCGGACATACTATGAGCCAGCACCACCGGCAAAGACTGTATTTGCAAACGAGGAACAGAAAAGAATAGGAATAGCCATTGACTCCCTTATCTGCCCAGGGGCTATAATAAGTGGTGGAAGGGTTGAAAGGTCAATAATCTCATCCTATGTAAAGGTGCATAGCTGGACAGATGTAAGGGAAAGCGTAATAATGGAAAATACAGAGATTGGAAGGTATTCAAAGATAAAAAGGGCAATTATAGACAAAAATTGCTCTATCTCTCCAAATACAATAATTGGTTATGATGAAGAAGAGGATAAAAAAAGGTTTTTTGTAACAGAAAAGGGGATTGTTGCTATCCCAAGGAATACAAAAATTTAAGGAGGAAAAAGAGATGAAGATAGTTTTTGCAACGCCAGAGATGGTGCCTTATGCCAAAACAGGTGGTCTGGCTGATGTTTGTGGAGCCCTTTTAAAGGAGCTTTCAAAAAAGGAGGATGTTTGTGCATTCCTTCCAAAACACAGGGTTGTTGAGAAGGTGGCAAAAAAGAGAAAAAAGGTAATAGATTTTTCTATTAAGATTGGAGGGGATGAAGAGGCTGTCTCTATTGAGATAACAGAAAACCTTGGCTTTCCTGTATTTCTTGTAGACAGCCCAAAATACTTTTCTAGGGATTATCTTTATAGCACACCAGAAGGTGATTATCCCGATAATGACAGGAGGTTTATCCTTTTTAATCTCGCTGTATTAAAGGCAATAAAAGAGCTTAATCTAAACCCAGATGTCATCCATTGTCATGATTGGCAAGCAGGGCTTATTCCTGTCTATATAAAGCTTAATAATGAGTATCGGGGAATAAAAAGCATCCTTACTGTTCATAACCTTGGCTATCAGGGTATATTTCCAAAGGAGACATTATACCTTGCCGGGTTTTCTGATAATGAATGGCATTACGAAAGGCTTGAGTATTGGGGAAAATTTTCATTTCTAAAGGCAGGTCTTGTCTATTCTGACTATATTACAACCGTAAGCCCAACCTATGCACAACAGATACAAACAGAAGAATATGGCTTTGGAATGGATGGTGTATTAAGGAGCAGGAAAGAGGGTTTGTTTGGAATTCTAAATGGAATAGACAACGATGAATGGAATCCAGAAACAGACAAGGCAATATTTAATTATAGCCAGAAGAATATAAAGGATAAGGTTTTAAACAAGCTCTCTTTGCAGAAAAAGAATAAGTTAGTAGAGGATAAGGATATATTCCTAATTGGAATGACAACAAGGCTGTGTGACCAAAAGGGGCTTGATATAACATCATCTGCTATAGATGATATTATGAATATGGGAATTCAGCTTGTCCTACTTGGAACAGGGGAGGAAAAATACCACAGGCTACTTGAAGAGATGGCTAAAAAATACAAGAAAAAGATAGGCATAAATATTAAATTTGACGATAAGCTGGCAAGGATGATTTACGGAGGATGCGATGCCTTTCTTATCCCTTCTCGCTATGAGCCTTGCGGATTAACCCAGATGATAGCCTTAAGATATGGAACAATTCCAATTGTTAGAAAAACCGGGGGTTTGGCTGATACAATAAGGGAGGAAGAAAATGGCTTTGTTTTTGAAAATCATACAAAAGAGGAGCTTCTCTCTGCAATACAAAGGGCTTATAATATATTCTCTGACAAAAAAGCCTGGGCTAAAATGGTAAAGGATGGAATGAAAGAGGATTTCTCCTGGAAGAGGAGTATGAAGGAATATCTTGGGATTTATAAGAGGTAAATATGTCTGTAGGTAGCTTTATGGTTAAAGAGCCGGTAGTTCTTTTATCGTTAAAGGATTATCAGAAGATTCAAGGATATATAGAGGAATTAGAAGATAATTTAGCCTTATATGAAGAAAAGAAAAAAAACCCAAAGTTTAGACCTTATTCTGAATTTAGAGAGGAATTGATAAAAGAGGGGTTGTTGCAACCTTTGTAATGTATGAGGTATTTATCACAGAGAATGTAGAAAGAGAAATAAGAAATATTCCTAAAAATATAATAGTTGCAATAGATGAGAAGATTAGAAATCTGCCTTTTAATCCCCGATCAATTGGGTGTAAAAGATTATGGGTAAAGAAGATAGCTATCGTATAGTAGCACGAAAAGATTACCGTATATTATATATGGTAGATGACAAAGAAAAGAAGGTGTGTATATATAAAATTTCTCGCAAAGAAAAAGATATTTATGGAGGGAGAAGATGAAAAAATATTTATATGGAGGGCTGATTGTTCTTTTTCTTTTCATTATTGGCACAGGTCTTAATCCATTAAAGCCAAAGCCTGCAAATGGACAAAGGGAAGAAAAGATAGAAAGCCTTATTACATTAGAGGATGCCTTTGTTTCTGTAGCAGAAGCAGTAAAGCCCTGTGTTGTTAACTTAAGCACAGAAATAAAGGTAAAGGTAAGGCCATTTAACCCATTCGGTGATTTTGGATTTAGAGACCCATTCTTTGATGATTTCTTCAAGGATTTCTTTCCAAGAGAGAAAGAAAGGGAATATACCCAGCAATCACTAGGCTCTGGCTTTATTGTTAATGAAAAGGGCTATATCCTTACAAACTATCATATGATAAAGGATGCTACAAAGATAAAGGTAACCCTCCTTGATGGAAGAAAATTTGACGCAAAGGTTGTTGGTTCTGACCCAAAGACAGACCTCGCCTTGATAAAGATAGATTCAAATGGCTTACCATCTGCAAAGCTTGGAGATTCTGATAAGGCAAGGGTTGGCTCATGGGCAATTGCCATTGGAAACCCATTTGGCTTTAACCATACAGTAACAATAGGTGTAATTAGTGCAAAGGAAAGAACCTTACATATTGCAGAATATGAGAATTTCATTCAGACAGATGCCTCTATAAACCCTGGAAACTCTGGTGGTCCTCTGGTGAATATAAGGGGAGAGGTTATAGGAATAAACACAGCCATTGTTGGTCAGGCACAGGGAATAGGCTTTGCTATACCAATAAATATGGCAAAAAAGATAATCGGCGACCTTATTGAGCATGGAAAGGTCATTCGTGCCTGGCTTGGAATCTATATTCAGGATTTAACACCAGAAATTATAGAATCTATGGGTCTTGATGTTAAAAGCGGTGTTTTGGTATCAGAGGTTATGAAGAATAGCCCGGCTGAGAAGGTAGGAATAAAGAGGGGAGATATTATCATAGCAATAGACAATGAAGGGGTAAAGACAAGCAAGGAATTGCAACAGAAGGTTCTAAACAAGGGCGTTGGAAAGGAGGTAGAGATTTCTCTTGTAAGGGAAGGGAATAGAATTACACTAAGGGTAAAATTGGAAAAGATGCCTGAAGAAGGCAAAGAAGAAACAAAAGATAGCGGCGTTTTTGAATGGCTTGGGATGAGCCTTCAGGATTTGACAGAAGCTATAAAAGAAGAATTTGGTCTTTCTCCTGATGAAAAAGGTGTTCTTGTCTCTAATATTTTGCAAGGGAGCAAAGCAGATGAAGGAGGAATAAGAAGGGGTGATATTATAAAGGAAATGGATAGGAAAGAAATAATCTCGCTTAATGAGCTAAAAAAGATGACATCAAAGATAAAAAAGAAAAATATCCTTTTTCTCATTAAAAGGGAAAAATATATATTCTATACAACGATTAGTAACCCAACTTCAACAGAAACTTGGCGAAATTGGTGGTAGCGAAAGTAGAATTTCTTGTATTTATAAGGGATTGAGGGGTATGGGGAGGTAAAAATTACAAAAAAGTGAGTGACAATAAAATGTAAAAAGAGAGAAAATATTACTTGACAAATTGTCCTTAAAATGTTATTATTATTCTTAATAAGAAATAAATAAAGGAGTAATGACACAATGGCATTTATAAGGACAGTTAAGACGAAATCGTCAACCGGTCAAGTTCTTATATTTCGCTACCTTTGCGTCGGATTGTTTATGATAAGATATATTATATCAAAATATCAAAAACTTTCTCATATAAAAAGCCAATTTTTATAAATTTTACCTTCCTTTTTCTCTTGATTATT
>JBFMDZ010000027.1 GCA_040753555.1 bacterium | reverse complement strand
TTTATCACAATTTAGCTTACGGCTTTGGCAGCCCGAATCTGGTTACAAACTTAAGCCTTTGTGCTATCTCCAGAATCATTGCAGAAAAGGTTACCTACGGTACTCCATTATTTTTGCATCCTGGGCTTGATATTAAAAACTGTAAATACATCATCATTCTTGGACATAATATCTTAGAGAGTCTCGAAAATATTCATACCCAATGGTTAATTGAGGCATTATCAAACGGGGCAAAGATGGTGTATGTAGACCCCCGTTTTAATGTGACTTCATCAAAGGCAAAAAGATGGCTTCCGATAAGAGCTGGGACGGATTTAGCGCTTCTACTTTCTCTGATTAATGTCATCATAAATGAGGAACTTTATCAGAAGAAATTTGTCCAAGAGAATACATTTGGGTTTGATGAGCTTCATGCATTCATTCAAGAATATACTCCAGAATGGGCTGAGAAGGAGTGCGACATTGGTGCCGGAGTGATTAGAGAAGTGGCAAGAGAGTTTGCCCAAGCTGCCCCAAGTGCCTTAGTTCATCCTGGCTGGAGAACCACCTGGCATAAGAATGATGTTCAGATTCGCAGGGCAATTCACATCCTGAATGTATTAGCCGGTAACTGGGGAGCACCTGGTGGAATCTTCCTTAAGAAGAAGATTGAATTAGGCACCTCAGAACATCACCCACACATGCCGTCTATTCCCAGAATAGATGAAGTTTCAAAATATATGTGGACTCCTGAAGAAGGCTTGCTCCAAAATGCAAGAGATAATGCCTATTTTGAAAAACCATATCCTATTAAGGGTTGGGTGAATATTCGGATGAACCCCATGCTCAATATGCCAGATACAAATAGAACAATAGAGGTTTTCAAAAAGCTTGATTTTGCCTTGACCATAGATGTTTTACTTTCAGAGACAGCTCTATTTTCTGATGTTGTACTTCCAGAATGTACTTATCTTGAGCGTACAGACCCAGTTCAGACAAGTGAACCCTACCCAACCCCATTTGTAGCCTTGCGTCAACAAGCGATAAAACCTATGTTTGATTCTAAGCCGAGTTGGTGGATATTTAAGCAACTGGCAGAAAGATTGGGGATAGGAGAGTATTTTAAATATAGAGATGTTACCGATGTTATCAATTTCCAGGTAAAACCATTTGGCATTGATGCAAACTATCTTAAGGAAAATGGTGTTTTTAAACCAAAAAATGGCTTCTCTCCATACCGTAGAGGAAAGGAGCTTAAGTTTAACACCCCTTCGGGCAAAATAGAGCTATATTCAAATATTCTTGAAAAGAAAGGCCATCATCCATTACCAGTTTATAAGGTTAATCCACAACCTCCCGCTGGACGATTTAGGCTGCTTACTTCGAGACACTCAGTGCATTCATATTCTATGACTCAGAATAATCAGTGGCTTCATGAAATATATCCAGAGAACGAGCTCTGGATGAATCCCAAGGTAGCTAAGGCTAAGGGATTAAGAAACGGTGATTATGTATGGGTAAAGAGTAAGGTAGGCAGAACAAAAATCAAACTCAAAGTAACAGACCGCATCCGGCCGGATTGTGTTTCTATGGTGATGGGGTTTGGTCATTTTTCACCTGGCTTGAAGTTAGCTTATAATAAGGGTGGCTCTCAAGCAGCGGTAATAGAAAGTGCTAAAGCAGACATTACCGGTGGCTCAGCATTTCATGATACATTTGTAGAGGTGGTAAAGGCATGATGGCAAATGAACGAGTGCAGATATACCTGGGGATTTCAAGATGCTTTTTGTATCCAGATGAGGTTCTGCTTAGGAGATTAGGTGAAGATTATTCATTGGATGAACTCTGTATAGAATACACCAGGCTTTTCATTAACGGTTATCCAAAGATGATTGCTCCTCCTTATGGCTCGGTATATATAGATGGGAGGCTGATGGGCCCTTCAACCATGCAGGTCTTAGCAGAATATGAGAAAGCAGGGCTTGGGTTGAATGCTCAGTTTAAAGAACCCCCAGACTATATCTGTTCAGAGCTTGAGTTTATGGCATATCTTTGGACTCAAGGGAAAAAGCAGCAAGAAGAAGAGTTTAGAAGGAGTTATTTTTTATCTTGGGCTCCAACTTTTTTTGAACGGGTAATAAAAAATACTAAGCTACAATTTTATAAAGATATAACTATTACAGCAAGAGACTTTTTTATGGAGGATATAAGAGGATATAAATAATGGCTAAAAGATATGGGATGGTGATAGATCTTTCACGATGCATTGGCTGTAATGCCTGCACAGTCGCCTGTAAGGCAGAGAATGATGTAGCAGACTGGGAAAGCAGAACAAGAATAGAGGAAGAATGTGAAGGGGAATTTCCTAATTTCTCATTGACCCTTAGAAAGGTGGCCTGTATGCATTGTGAGAATGCTATTTGCATTAAAGTGTGTCCGGTAAAGGCTTCATATCAAAATAAAGATGGTGTTGTTTTGATCAACAAAGATCGGTGTGTTGGCTGTAAATATTGTATTCTGGCCTGTCCATATAAAGCAAGATATCTCAACAAGAATACAGGCTTGGCAGATAAATGTACCTTCTGTGTACACCGGCTGGAAAAGGGGCTTAAACCTGCCTGTGTTCAAAACTGTATGGGTAAAGCATTAATCTTTGGAGACCTGAATGATCCTAAAAGTGAGGTATCAAAAGCTAAGGCAACTGGAGCGGTTATCTTCCACTGTGAGTATGGCAACAGACCAGCAGTTACTTATATCCCAAATAGGAGGTGTTAATAATGGAAAAAGAATTTACATGGGGTATATTAATCCCGATTTATCTATTTCTTGGTGGTATCTCTGGAGGGATATTCATTGTCTCTATCTTGGCGGACTTATCTCGTAAAGAGGCATATCAGAATATTGCCCGATTTGGCGCTTGGATTGCTCCTTTTCCTCTATTAGTAGGAACTCTATGTCTTATCTTTGACCTGGGTAGACCGCTTCGATTTTGGCATCTACTTATCTATTTCAACCTAACTTCTGTAATGTCTTTAGGTGTGATATTTTTAAACATATTTGGAGTACTCTCTACTGCTTATGCCTTTTTGTGGTGGGCAGATACAACCAAGATGGCAAAGGGGTTTGCAGAAAAATTTGGTAGTAATCTGGCAGGTAAACTTTTGAATTGGATAATTAAAGAAGGAAAGATAATCAGATGGCCGATAGGAGTAATAGGACTCTTTGCCGGAGCTGCATTAGGACTATATACTGGCGTTTTAATCTCTGCCTGTGCATTTAATCCCCTCTGGAGTACTCCCTTGATGCCTTTACTATTCCATGTCTCTGCAGTCTCTACCGGCATGGCATTACTGATTCTGGTCACTTACTTTTTTGGAAGTAAGGATAGTGAGGAAAGACATGCCTTAGGAGTTCTTGGACTACTTGACGCTCTTTTAATAGGCTTAGAAATTTTTATTTTAGGCTGTGTATATCTTGGCTGGCAGATTATTGCTCATATAGGAGCTAAGGCTATTGGAGTGTTTTTTACTGGTGGTTATTATCTCTGGGTCTGGATTGGGGTGGTTCTTATTGGGCTTCTGATACCATTCTTATTAGAACTTTATGGCTTCCTTCCTGCATATTATAGAAAAGTAAAGAATCATAAAGCTATGCCGGCAATCATTGCTGCTATTGGAGTTCTGATAGGTGGATTTATTTTAAGATGTGTCATCATTTTCGCTGGTCAGTCAGTTTAACCACACTTTTAATACTCTCACCTTAATTTAACCTAATCGCAAAAAAACAAGTAAATTAGGTTGACAAGGTTTTTAGATATATGTTAATCTAGGAAATAGAAAAATAAAATTTCTAAAAGGGGCTAAGGCAGCAGGCCAAGAATATAGTGGCACATATACATTTGTGGCTTGTGAGATGTATTCTGGGATTCACCACGAGGTTTGTCCCAAAGAAAAGGCCTTACAATGTGCTGCCTGCCATTTCGGTGGCAAGACCCTTGACTTTAAGGCATTAGGTTATCCTGATGACCCGATGAAGACAGGAGGAAGATTTAAAAAGGGGGGAAAACCTTAAATTCTTCGTGAATTTATTAGCCACAGTTAATCCGTGGCTTTAAAGATCAAAAATCGGATATAAAATGGAGATACTAACCCATAATCTAAATCATGCCTTGATGATCACTGCCTTTGTCTTTGTGATGATGATGCTAGTGGATTATATTGAGGTCTTAACACAGGGCAAGATGAGTTCTGGGTTAAAGGGTGGTTATTGGAGACAGTATGTAATAGCCTCAGCATTGGCCTCAACACCAGGCTGTCTGGGTGAATTTATGAATGTTTCCTTCTATGTCCATGGACTTTTGAGCTTCGGGGCTATTACTGGCAGTATGATTGCTACCTGCGGCGATGAGGCCTTTGTGATGCTTGCAATCTTTCCTAAACAAGCCTTAATCTTATTTGGTATTCTCTTTATTTTAGGAATTGTATCTGCCTGGGTAATTGATAAGATAGCACCCATTCTGAGGATTAAACCATCCAAGATCTGCGAACTCTCTGAGTTACACTTAGAAGAAGAGGGATGTAAAATCCTTGGGATAAAAGGAATACTTGAAAATTTTAGAAAGATTACTTTGGTAAGATTTCTTTTAATAGCTCTACTTGCTCTCTTTATCTTTGGTTTTGCCGGAGGAATTATTGGTCCAGCCAATTGGAATTGGGAGAGAACTACATTTATATCCTTATTTTCATTGGCTATATTTATTGTAATTACCGTCTCTGACCATTATTTAGAACACCATATCTGGACTCACATTGTCAAAAAACATATGTGGCGGGTATTTCTGTGGAGCTTCTTTGCCCTCTTAGTGGTAGATATAGGACTTAAATTCTGGAACTTAGAAGCCTTTGTTAAAGCACATATGTTTTGGGTATTGCTTATTGCCTCTTTAATAGGAATAGTGCCTGAGTCTGGGCCACATCTTATCTTTGTGATGATGTTTGCTCAAGGGGTTATTCCTTTTTCGGTGTTGCTGGCAAGTTCTATAGTTCAGGATGGACATGGGATGCTGCCACTCTTGTCTTATACCATAAGGGATTCTTTATTGATAAAGTTGATTAACCTCTTAATTGGCCTGATGTGTGGCTTGATCCTTTATGCAATAGGTTTATAAAATGGCTGTTTTGCCTATAAAGAAGTACCCAGACCATATCCTTTGCAAGAAGGCAAAAATTGTAAATGCAGCGGAAAAACTGTTATTAAGGGAGGTGAAGTAAAATGCCAATCTACACTTATATTTGTGAGGAGTGTAAAAGAGAGTTTGACCTTTTGGTTGGAGTAACCAGCAAAAAGGAAAATACGATCTGTGAGTACGTGTTTAGCTTCGCTAAACACACAATTAAACAAAGCGATTTCTGGCTCTATTGAAAAAGTGGTAGGAAAATGATAGAATGTAGAATAGAGAAGAATAAGGAGGTAAATTAAATGCTTCAGACTAACTTAATTCATATTGAGACCGAAGAAGAACTTAAAGACTTGATTGAGAATAATGAAAAGGTTGTTGTATGTTGCGGAAGGATGGGACCGATGTGTATCCCAGTATACAACATTCTGAAAGTTTTACAGGAAAAATACCCTGATATTCAGTTTCGGGATATGGACTTTGACATTCCTGCTGCTAAAGTAATCAAGAATTTACCAGAGTGTCGGGGATTTATGGGGCTACCATTCACTGTTTATTACTGTAATGGCAGGGTAGTGAAGGCAACTACCAGCATTCAGTCAGCAGAGCAAATAAAGGACATCATCAATGAGGTTTTTGTATAACTTCGGCTTTTGTAAAAGGGATTGTAGAGCTTGATGATGAAGGATAAAAAAAGGGTGATAATCATTGGTGGAGGGGTTGCAGGCAGGAATGTAGCCAGAGAACTTTCAAGAAGGGAGGGAGAAAATTTTGAGGTTTATCTTATCAAAAGAGAAACCCATCCATCCTATTCCCCATGTGGTATGCCCTATGTCTTGGCAGGTGATGTAGAAAAGCCCGAGAATCTGCTTTTCCCCGGTTTTGATAAGAAGTTAGAAAGCCGTGGCGTCAAGCTTAAATTTGGAAAGGAAGTTACCCTGATTGATAGGACAAATAACAATGTCTTTTTCAAAGAGGGGGATATCCTAGGCTACGATGTGCTTGTCCTTGCTACGGGAAGGAAACCTTTCAGACTTAAGATACCAGGCATTGAACTTGATGGGGTCTTCACCCTGATAGATTTTAATGATGGAATTAAATTATATAAAGCCATAGAGAAGACAAGGGAGGCGGTAATCATTGGTGGTGGATTTATAGGATTGGAGGTTGCCACCGGCTTTATAAAAAGAGGGATAAAGACTACTATAGTTGAGCTTAAGCCTTATGTCTTGCATCAGTTACTTGATCAAGATATGGCAAAGATTGTGGAGCAACGGCTTGAAGATCTAGGGGTTTCAATTTTTACACAAAAAAAGGTTAAAGCCATAAATGGAGAAAAAGAGGTCGAATCTGTCAGTATCAAAGAAGAAGAGATAAAAGCAGATTTGGTCCTTTTGGCGGCAGGAATCATGCCCAATGTAGATTTAGCCAGAGAAGCGGGTATTGATATTGGCACAACCGGTGGTATTGTGGTAGATGATACCCTGCATGTTAGAGCAAATGGAAGGTTTCTTTCTAATGTCTATGCCCTTGGAGACTGCATAGAAGTAAGAGATAAGATTACAGGAAGCCTATGCCTTTGTCCTTTGATTGAACCTGCTGTTTTGCAGGCAAGGGTAGCTACAGAAAGTATCCTGGGAGAAAATCCACAAGGAGTATTAGATTCCCTTTCTCCATCTATTACCTTTATTGGAGGGCTTGAGATTGGTTCGGTGGGAATTACAGGCCTTGAGGCACAAAGGATAGGGATTAAACCAATTACAAAGAAGGTAACCGGCAGGACAAGAGAGGGATATTATCCTGAATGTAAGGAAATGGTGGTAAAGCTGTTTGCCATAGAAGACAGGTTGATTGGAGCACAGGTTATCTCAGAGGAGGATACAAAGGGTGTGATTAATGAAATAACCGCCCTGATTAATGCTAAGGTTAAATTAAAAGATATCCTTTATCAAGAGAGATGCTACACACCATCACTTTCTTCCTCCCCAGATGCATTTAAAAGGGCAGTGGAAAAGATGGTTGGAGGATAAAATGGTAAATAAAGTGGCGTATTTTATGATGGTATGTGTTCAGGTAGACGAGAACAGGAAAGGAAGTTAAAATGAAAGAAAGCACTAAATCCAAAGCACGAACTAAAATGTCCAATGTCCAAATCCCAATGACAAAATTGGACATTGAATATGAGACATTTGTTGGACATTTGGATTTGGGCATTGGGATTTATTATAATGATTACTGGAAAACCAATTGCTTTTTAGTATATTTACTTTTACTTGACTTATGTTACCCCAAGATGTAGAATATATGAGATAAAAGGAAGATTGTTATGATTGGAAGAATTATCCTGGGAGCTATTATTGGTGCAGGTATTGGGGGTATCATCGGATACTTTGGCAAGTGCTCATCTGGAACTTGCCCTTTGACCAGCAATCCATTTAGTGGGGCAATATATGGTGCGATTATAGGAGCAATAATTGCTCTTATGACAAGATAAAATGATTCTTAAGTTTTAAGAGGAGGGAGAGGTTTAAGGTGGTAAAGATGAAAAGATTATTGTTAGTGATCGGGCTTCTGATCTTGGTCAGCTGTTGTGGGAAAAAGGAAAGCCAGCCCGAAGAGAAGCAGGTAACTGAGAAGCAGCAGATAGCTGAGAAGCAGGTGGCTGAGAAGGAGCAAGTGGCTGAGAAGAAACAAATGGCTGAAGAGAAGCAGATACCTGAGAAGCAGGTGGCTGAGAAAGAACCCTCAAATCAAGCAAAGATATGGAATGGACCTGATTTTACCTTACCCACCATAGATGGAGAAACCTTAACCCTTTCTGAACTCAGTGGTAAGGTGATAATCTTGGATTTTTGGGCAACCTGGTGCCCACCCTGCAGGATGGAGATCCCTGATTTTATCCAGCTATACAGCCAATACAAGGATAAAGGGCTTCTGATCATAGGCCTTAGTCTTGACGAAAGCCCAGATAATGTTAGGCAGTTCAAAGAAAAGATGGGAATAAACTACCCTATTGTTATGGGAAATCAAAAGGTAACAGAGGATTTTGGTGGAATAAGAGGGATACCAACCACTTTTATAATAGACAGAGAAGGCAATATAGAAACAAAGATTGTAGGTTATCGTTCTAAAGAGGTATTTGAGAAAGAAATAGATTCTCTCCTCAAAGAGTGATGGATGATGTCTCTTTACTCATTGCCTTTTTGAGCCGGGCTATTGTCATTCCTCTCCCCTTGTGTCCTGCCTCTTGTCCCTGCCTATATCTCCTTTATCTCTGGGCTATCAGTAGACAAGTTGCAAGCCTCTGAGGGAAGAAAGGGTTTGAAGGAGACCTTAATCGCCACTGTTCTATTCATCTTAGGCTTTTCATCCATCTTTGTCTTATTAGGGGCTTCTGCCACCTATATTGGCAGATTCATCTTAGGCAATAAAGGGATAATTCGCTTAATTTTAGGGATAGTAGTAATCATCTTTATTATGCAAAGAGCAAAAAATAAGAGATGGCAGGAAAAAACTTAAAATTTAAAACTAAAAAAGACAAACATCGCAATTATTCAAGGAGTTATCAGTTAAATAAATGAAGAGAATTCTTTTATTTATCTTGCCGATTTTGCTTATTGTTGCTATTGGCTTTACGATATTCGGCATTATGCAGGTTCGTTTTACCCAAGAAAAATTGATGGATGACCTCCAAAAGAAAGCCAAAGCCATTGATGAAACCTTAGAGTTTTCCGCCAGAACATTTCTTATTAATAATGATTTAAGATCAATCAATCGCTTGGTTGAAAGTTTCCAGAAAAGAGAAAGGCTCCAAGGCTGCGTAATTTATGACAAAGATGGCGAAGTTTTAGCCATTACTGACAGAATTTCTGACTACAAGGATAAACCAAAGCCATATATTACAGAGGTGCTCACTAATAAAACCGCTCGGGGAGCTCTGGAGGATTTCAGAGAATCTTCTGTATATAGTTATATCCTGCCTGTAATGGATGAAGAAAATAATGTTTTAGGTATGGCAGAGGTTATCTATGATACATCTTATGTTTTTACCACATTAACCTCCTTATGGAAGCGCTTCAGCATTTCTTTGGTAAGTTTATTGGTAATAATTGTCTTAATTATGCTTTTAATTCAAAGGCGCATATTTATTCTGCCGATTATCAATCTTACCGAATGGTTTAAGCATTTTCAGAAGGGCGAAACAGACAAAGCACATCCTATTAAAGAAAAAGGAGAACTGGGTAAGCTTGCCAGCGAGGTTGAACAGGTGGCATTGAACCTTAGGGTTGCACGCAGGGCAATTTCCAAAGAGGCTTCAGTGCGCTTAAAGAAGGAAGAAACCTGGACCGAGGTTAAATTAAAGGATATAGTTCATGCCAAATTGGGCGAAAATACATTATTTGTAGTTTCAAATAGAGAGCCATATATGCATGTTTTGGATGAAACAAGAGGCATAACCAAATGCATAAGGCCAGCAAGCGGTGTTGTTACCGCATTACACCCTATTCTATGTGCCTGCGGAGGGACATGGATAGCCCATGGAGGAGGCAATGCCGATAGAAAATTTGTGAATTCAAAGGATAAACTTGGCGTGCCACCCGAAGATAATCGTTATATCCTTAAGCGAATATGGCTTAGCAAAGAGGAAGAGGAGGGCTATTATTACGGCTTTGCCAACGAAGGATTATGGCCTCTTTGCCATAATACGCATACCCGGCCTATTTTTAGAGAAGGGGACTGGGAAGTGTATAAAAAGGTAAATCAGAAATTTGCCAACAGCCTCCTTGAGGAATTCCCGGCAAAGAATCCCTTTGTGTTTATTCAGGATTACCATTTCACGCTATTAGGCAGGATGATTAAAGAAAAACGGCCTGATGCAACGATTGCCTTATTCTGGCATATCCCCTGGCCTACTGCGGAAGCATTTTCTATCTGTCCTTACCAAAAAGAAATCCTGGATGGAATGCTGGGCTGTGACTTGATTGGCTTCCATGTGCAAAACCATTGCAATAATTTCTTAGACACAGCAAACCGACTCCTTGAATCCAGAGTGAACATTGAGAAATTTAGCGTTGTCCGGCTGGATAAAGAAACCTTTGTAAAGGCTTTTCCAATCAGTGTTAACGGATATGTAAGTGGTGATTTTAAAGAGCGTAATTTAACAAAAGCAATAGAAACGATAAAGAAAGACTTTGACTTAGAGGATAAAATTATTGGCGTTGGCGTGGATAGAATTGATTATACAAAAGGTCTCATTGAAAGGGTGCTGGCGATTGATAGATTTTTTGAAAAATATCCAAATTATAAGAAGAAAGTGGTATTTGTCCAGCTTGCTGCTCCCAGCCGTGTCCATATAAAACGCTATCACGACCTTATGTCAGAGATTGATGAGTTAGTAGAAAAGAAAAACTGGAAGCATGCAGAGGGAAACTGGAAGCCGATAATTTACCTTAAAAGGTATTTCTCCCCAGAAGAAATTAAGCCCTTTTACAAAATGGCAGATTTCTGTATTGTCAGCTCCCTGCATGATGGGATGAACCTTGTTGCCAAAGAATATGTAGCAAGCAAAAAAGATTTAGCTGGTGCGCTTATCTTAAGCCAATTTACCGGTGCAGCAAGAGAATTAACCGATGCTATCCAATTCAACCCTTATGCCATTGAGGAATTTGCCGAGGCTATTAAGCTTACTTTGGAAATGCCAGTAAATGAGAAGAAGAAACGGATGAATAATATGAGAAAGATTATTGCTGAAAATAATATCTACCGCTGGGCAGGTAATATTATTACCGAACTGACGGCGCTTAAAAAATCGTAACTACTTAAGGTTTTTTAAGTGAACAATAAGACAAAAACTTAAAAATATGGGGAAAATTCTTTCTTCCAAACTACTTTATAAATGCAAAATGCAAAACACAAAATGCAAATTTTGTTTCAGTATATCTAATCTTAAAGAATTGGCGGATGAAAATTAGTGAGAAAGGTCGCACAAAAACATTGACATTTAGGGAAAAAAGTAGTATCATAAACCTATGATGAGTTCTGCTTATTGTATTGCAGGCAGAAAAGGGAGGAATAAAGAATGAGATATAAAGACCTAAATGATGAATATTTTACTAGCCACTTTGAAGAATTGGTAAAAAACCATGGTGGTGAATGGATTGTCATTGCTAAAGGGAAGAAGATGGGTATTGGTCCTAAGCATGAGGTAAGAGAGATGTTTAAGATGGCTAAGGAAAAATTTCCAGGAGAGGTTTGTTTAATATCACCGATTCCAAAGGAAGAAGAAATAGAATGCATTCTCTAATCTTCCCCTATAAAAGACACAAATCTCGCATGATGCCTATAGTTCCAGCAATCCTTTTCGGTGCTAATAAAACCTTAATTGAACTTGAGGCTTATATAGACTCTGGAGCATATATGAGTATTTTTGATGTTGAATTTGCCTTTGCCCTTGGACTTGAAGTCAAAAGTGAAAGAAAACAGATGTTCATTGTTGGAGATGGGAGTTTTATCCCTGGCTATGTCTTTAACCTCCCGATGCAGATAGGAGAACATAAGTTCATCTCTCCTGTTGCTTTTTCTGATAAGCTAAATGTAGGATTTAACCTTCTTGGAAGAAAGGGAATTTTTGACCACTTTGAGGAAATTATCTTTAGAGAAAAAAGAGAGGAGGTAGAATTTAGATATGAAGCTGTTTGAAGTATTATACCAAATATTAGACAGAGAGAAGGAGTTAACAGCCATATTCCTAAAATTTTCTTGACAGGATATTTTATTTATGCTACTCTGTAACTAGCCTAACTTATAATGCACTAATATAAAACTGCCAATAGGCAGTATAATCATAGGTTAGGTCAAAAAATATGGATGAATATTTAAAATTAACTGAGATAATTGATTGGAAGCACCACTCTATATTAGAAAAAGCAAAGGCATTCTCTAATCAAAGAGGAGATGTCTATACTATTTCTAAACATTGCTTTGAATGGGTAAGAGATAATATTAAACACAGCCGTGATTTTTGTCTAAATCCTGTAACTTGTAAAGCATCTGAAGTTTTAAAGCATCTCACAGGGTATTGTTATGCAAAAAACCATTTATTAGTTGCCTTATTACGGGCCAATTCAATTCCCTCTGGCTTTTGTTATCAAAGGCTAAGTCGCGATGATAATGGTCCTCCTTTTGTATTACATGGATTAACAGCAATTTATTTATCCAAGATAGGTTGGTATAGAGTTGATCCAAGAGGTAATAAAGAAGGCGTAAATGCTCAATTTGAGCCTCCCAAAGAACATTTAGCATTTCATATAAACTTAGAAGGTGAAGCTGATTTACCAGAAGTATGGTCAGATCCACTTCCTGTAATTGTTAATTTGTTACAAAACAGTAAAACTTATAATCAAGTTTGGGAAAATCTACCAGATGTTGAAATTATCCATGAGCTAACCAAGCGTTGGGGGAGATATTAGGGTCAAACCGTGAATGTAGAATGCACAATAATTCGCTGAGGCAGAGGAAAAAAGGAAAAGACAGTGAATCAAAGCTTTTGTCTAACCCTGCGTTGCAGTTGACCGCTGGGGGACTATGCCGTAGTCAAAGTTTTGTGGTCTCTCAAAGTTTTATCTTGCTATCAAACTTTTGTGGTAATTCTCCCCGCCGCACCTGAACTTTATCGTTAGACAAAAATATTAACTATGAGTAGATATTTCAATGAGAATTAGTGGCATAATATGGCTACAGAAAATCGTAGAGAAACTTGCAAAGAAGCACCATATTACTCAAGATGAGGTAGAACAGGTATTTGTTAACAAACCCCAATATCGATTTTTGGAACAAGGGAAAATTGAGGGTGAAAATGTATATTCGGCGTATGGGCGCACTAATGCAGGCCGTTATGTAACAGTAATATTTATTCACAAACTTGGTAGCCGTGCCTTGGTTATAAGTGCACGAGATATGGATAAAAAGGAGCGTAAACAATATGGTAGATAAGATCCCTGATAACATGACTATTGAGGAAGCCTCAAATTTTTGGGATAGTCACAGTGTAGCAGATTATCCTTCTTATGTAGTACAATTGGAGTATAAACCAGAAGAACGAATCACCTTTGTTGCCATTGCAAGTAACTTGCTAACTCAGTTGGAAAAGCAAGCAAAAAAACAGGGGGCATCTGTAGAAACATTAGTTAATTTGTGGATTCAAGAGAAACTTACGCATAGAGTATAAGTTTTTTGTCTAACAAATTTAGAAAAGCCGGTATTGAAGAGCGCCCGAATTTACAAAAAGATGGCAATAAAGCAAAATCCTATCAGGTGAAACAAGTACGGCATATGATATTGAAATACAAATTAGGAGGTCAAGATTGATGGATAGATACGAGATAATAATATATT
The DNA here is from genome assembly GCA_040753555.1 of bacterium. Taxonomy (NCBI): domain Bacteria; species bacterium. The sequence continues at coordinate 6,885 of JBFMDZ010000027.1, read as the reverse complement.
GGAGTGAGGAAGATAATGCTTATATAGCAGAAGTTCCAGAGCTTCCTGGATGTATGGCGCACGGAGAAAACTATGAATCGGCAGTAAAAAATGTTAGAGATGCAATTCAACTTTGGATAAAAACGGCAAAGGAATTTAATGATTTTATACCAGAACCGAAAGGTCGCCGTCTCGTTTACGCATAGTATAAAATCACCTAACTAACCGCTGCACCTGACCACCAACAGCTGAATGAATAAAGAGGAATGAATAAAGGGGAATAAAGGGGGACAGTAATCTAATTGGAGAGGATAATTTTATAAAGAAGCTAGAGAAGCAATTAGGCAGGAAACTTAAAGCATTGCCTATTTACGAAGGCCAAAAAAAGAATAAAATGATGCCTGTCCCTGGTATTTATTTATAATTAAGTGTTGCATTTTGATATAGTAATATCAATAAAGGGATTTGAATTGACAATAATCATTTGAAAAAAATATAATAATTATATGGCTAATCGAAAGGGTGAAAATTTAATAACCATTTCAAAAGAAAGGGTGCAAAAAAAGGTGGGGTTGTAATTTTGTCCTTACAGGAATATCAAAGATTATGTGAAAGAGCAATACCAACCTATTATTTAAAAGGAAAAGAGGCGCTTGAACTGGATAAATTGGTTGAAGAAGGATTAAAAGAATACAGGGAAGAAAAGTGTAAAACAATAAAATCTTTGGCTGATTTAGATTAATTCTTTTTTTATGAAAATCAGAGAAATTAAGGTTTCACCTCTTTTTGAAAAGCATTACAAAAAACTTCCAAACCAGATTAAGGAAAAAGCAAAAGAGAAGGAAAAAATTTTTAGAGAAAACCCTTTTGACCCCCGATTAAACACCCATAAGCTCTCGGGAAAAAATAAAGGGTGTTGGGCATTCTGGATAACCCATTTTTATAGAATAAAATTTATTTTCTTAAGCTAGCGAGGAGGTTTTATTTTTAGACATCGGACCTCATGATATTTGCAAAGATTGAAATATGAAGAAAAATCTCATATGGTTTATTACTTGGTGAGAAGGTGAGTAGATACAAAAATCTTAAAATGTGAATTATTTATTTACCCAATTTAACAAAATAGAAGAATTACTACGCAATCGTTTTATATTACTTTTGCTGGATTACGATGGAACACTGACTCCCATTGTAGAAACCCCTCAAGATGCAATTATTTCCAAAGAGACCAAAGAATTATTGCAAAGATTATCAAAGAAGTCAAATTATGCCTTAGGCATTATTAGCGGAAGGTCATTGGAAGATATAAAAAATACGGTTGGAGTAAAAGATATTATTTATGCTGGTAACCATGGTTTGGAGATTGAAGGGCCGAGCATTAAATTTAAAAGCTGGGTTTCTTTGAGAATAAAGTCAGTTATACATCGTATTGCTGATGATATGCGAAAACGGCTTTCCAAGATAAAGGGTGTGTTAATTGAGGATAAGGAATTGACCTTAAGTATTCATTATCGGCTAGTTGGGAAAAAAGATATGCCTGTTTTTGAGAAAATTATCTCTGAGGTTACAGCTTCCTATACCGATAAAATAAAGGTTGATTGTGGAAAGAAGGTTTATGAAATAAAACCAGCGGTTAAATGGGATAAGGGCAGGGTTGTTTTATGGCTTTTGAGCAGAAAGCAATTCTCTTTTGACAAGAAGAGGATTTTACCGATTTATCTCGGTGATGATACAACCGATGAGGAAGCTTTTAAGGCATTAAAAAGAAAAGGGTTAACAATATTTGTAGGAAAATCGCATACTTCTGGTGCAGATTACTATTTGAGAAATACGCAAGAAGTAGTCAGGTTTTTGCATTTAATCTCGGAAATACACCATAATTAATTATGTCAGAGTTAATAAAAGCAAAAGAACCATTTAGGTTTTTCACAAGATTGCACTTATCGGAACTGACCGGCTTAAGAGCTGCTACCTTAGATCAGCTTTTGACCCTTATTAAGGAAGTACCTGGTTCCTGCATTTATCACCATACCCATAAGTTTTTGCAGCAGCATCAGTATCTTTCTCCTCTGCCGCCAAATGATTTTGCTTACTGGGTAACCGAGGCTCTCGGAGAGGATGAGCTGGGAGAAAAGCTTGCCAGTATTGATACGATACAATACCCAACTATTCGCAGCTTGCGGGATAAGATTGCGCAAACTATTGAGGAATATTTGAATGATAGCCCCCTTGCCAAATTAAAATTTGCCAGAAGCAAAGAAGAATTTCATTTTATCAAGTCAGTTAGTTTTATTCTGCCGACAAATTATACAGCTTATGATTTAAAGGAATTTGTGGAAATTTTAAAAAAAATTACTATTGATTCTATTTATTTTCATATTTTTGAGGCACGGCTTAGACTTGAGAAACCGACTAATGACTTTTCTAATTGGATAGAAAATTCTTTAGGCAATAAGAGATTGGCGGATAATATTTCAAGATTAGACCCTTACACTCACACTTTAGAGGATTTAAGAAAAACGCTCATTCAACTAATTAAAAAATAAATGGCAAAAATAGAGGAATATATTCCTTTGGTGGGACAGTCTATTATTGACGACTTAAGATTGCTAAGCGAGCGATTAAAAGGTAAGGTCATTCAGCATATAAATTCTACTTCGGTAGGCGGTGGGGTTGCCGAGATACTGAACCGCATGGTTTTCTTATTGCAGGAATTGGGGGTAGATACTAGATGGGACATCATAAAAGGCGGTGAGCAGTTCTTTGAAGTAACAAAGAAGTTTCACAATGCCTTACACGGTAGGCCAGAAGAGATAACCCAAAGGGATTTTGAGATATTTATGGAAACAAGCCAGGAGAATATCAAAAATGTTAATATCTATGGAGATATAGTTTTCATCCATGACCCGCAGCCAATTGCTTTAATAAAGAAGAAAACCACTAATAAATGGCTTTGGCGATGTCATGTTGATGTCTCTAATCCTGATGAAAGGGTTTGGGAATTTCTTTTGGATTTTATCAGACAATATGAGGGAGTCGTGTTTTCTGCTCCATCTTTCTCACGGAAATTACCAATCAGACAATTTCTAATTTCTCCCTCTATAGACCCTTTAAGCGATAAAAACAAGGAATTACCACAGGAAACAATAGATACAGTATTAAGAAAATACAATATCAAAAAAGATAAGTTGATTATTACCCAGATATCCCGTTTTGACCGTCTAAAAGACCCTCTAGGCGTAATTGAAGCGTATTTACAGGTGAAAAGATATATCAAATGCCAACTCATTTTGGCGGGTGGAACCGCAAGGGATGACCCCGAGGGGATTAAAGTTCTTGAGGAAGTTTCCGAAAAGGCAAAGAAAGAGCAGGATATTCATATTTTGCTTTTGCCTCACAACGATATTGAGATAAATGCATTACAAAGGGCATCAGATGTAATTATTCAAAAGTCTCTTAAGGAAGGATTTGGTTTAACCGTAGCAGAAGCGCTTTGGAAAGCAAAGCCGGTTGTAGCTTCAAATGTCGGCGGCATTCCTTTACAGATAAAACACAAATATTCCGGATTACTTTGCTATTCAATTGAAGGCGCTGCCTTTGCGATAAAACAGCTGCTTAATAGCCCTGAATATGCCAGGAAATTAGGAGAAAATGGCAGAGAGCATATGAGAAACAATTTTCTCCTCACCAGGCACTTAAGGGATTATATCCTGCTCTTTCTTTCTTTATATCATAAGGAAGATATTGTTTATTTATAATGGGGTCAAACCTTGTGCATTCAAGAGCGTCTGGAGAAAAACCTTGTAGTAAGGAGATAGCCTAAAGAATTGATGACTTTTACCTTGCCTTATGATATACTTGTTACAATGTGGAAAGAGATGGAAGAGAGCTTTTTGTCTACTTAAAAGATGGGCTAAAATTACATCAAGCAAATTCGTGAAGAAAGAGGGATAAAAAATGAAAGAAAAGATTGGGGCTATTTTATTTTTAATAGTAGGATTGGGATGCCTGCTGGTGGCTATAGCAAAATTCATCAAAGAAGGATTTGATCTATTCTTTCTTGTGTCATTTTCCTTTGGCATAGTATTTACTATAGGAGCGTTTAATGTCTTATTAAAAAAAGAAGACCCTTTCTTTGCAGGAAAATTATCAGGTGTAATCGTAGTCGTAGTCATAATTCTATTGTTTTTGGGTGTAGGAATAATGACAAAGATTCCTTTGAGTATGCTCTTATTGATGATAATTTTTTTCTCAGTGTGGGGAAGTGGGATTCTTTTTTCACTATTTAAAAAACCTAAGAGCCCTTTTCTAAAAGAAGAGGTGGTTATTCCTGAAAGACCCACTTTTATTAAAATAATCAAAGAGTTAGAAGACGCCTACACTTCTTTGTTCCTGTTGCTGAGTTTTTCTTTACTGCCTCTTTGTTACGGAGGTGGAGGGTTTATCTTTGGACTAATTGTAGCCTTTATTATACCACCAATATGTATTGAATATTGGAAAAACCTTGAAAAAGAAGAAAGAAAGAAAAAATCTCCTATCCCGTATGAAATAAGAGAGAAGATGAAAGAATATTTTGCCCTGACTGGATATGCAGCTAGTTATATTTTATTAATTGCAGGGTCAATCATTACCCTGATTAAATATAAATATAAAAGCATTCCCGGGACGACTATCCTCTGGGGATTGATAACCCTTTGGGGTTTAAGGGCTTTTCATAAAACGATTAATGAAAAATATTCCTTTGCAGAAAAGTTTCCATTTATCTTCCAGTTTACCGAAGTTACAGTAGGGATATTTCAGGTATTTTCCATTCCACTCAAGGTATTGTCCATTCCACTCACTTTCCTACGAAGAAAACCTGATGAGATTAATGAGATTAGTATACCAGTGAGTCTACCATTATTGAGCATTGGGGAAGCCAGGTCTTTAGCCAATGAATATGCAGTGAAGAAATATCCTTTAGCCTACATTTTTGCCATTTATAGTGGTGGTGAATCTGGGGTGAGCAAAGATGGTCAGGCAGAGGAATGGAGATGCTTTTACTATCAGCCTGAAAAAGATAAACAAGTGGAATGGGTGGTTACAAAGGACAAGGTTAGGGCAAAAAGGACTGAAGCTTTTTACGGCAAGACCCCTCCTGAAAGATTACTTGATGATTGGCTTGATTGTTCAAAGATTATCAAAATAGCCCAGGAAGGGTTAAGCCAGATTATGACTATTGAGGAAGAAAGCCCATTATATTTTTATGTCTATCTACCAGCCTCACAATTTCCAGAGGAGATGGGGAATGACTTACTATCTTCGGCAAAGATTTGCTGGGTGATAAGCGTCTTTGATGAGGATATGACATTTATCCAAAATTTCTATGTCAATGTAGAAACCCATGAACTCATATCCCCTGAATTTATTAAGGAAATGGAAATTTAATTAATAGTCAATTCATCTACATTATTACATGTGTGGCCAACTCAGTGCCAGGATAGTTCGATTATTACCTTGCCATTACGCTATAGCCGAAAAGGAAAGAAAAAAGCGGTTTGGGAACTTCACGATATCTTTGCTCAAGAGCAAAATTACCTAAAGAATTGATGACTTTTACCTTGCCTTTTGATTTACTGGTGGAGATGTGGAAAGAGATGAAAGAGAGCTTTTTGTCTACTTAAAAGCTGGGCTAAAATTGCCCAAAGGAGGTAAAAATGAGTGAAATCTTATTAGTTATAGGAGGAATCTTAAATATAGCACTCGCTGCATTCCATCTTACTTTTTGGAAAGATCCTCTGTTTAATTGGAAAGAAGAACTACCAAAATTAAATCTAATTTAAGGCTCATCCCGGATTATAGTGGATAGGGTATGGATAGGGTTTAAAGACACCCAGAGAGGAACATCCTTGAATAATCTTTAGTAATGAACTCCTTATCCCTATAGCCTCATCCCTTCTAATAATATTTTTTGCCTTAAGATTTGTTCCCTCTATGTAGCCAAGGGGAACTTTTTTCTCACAATAAGCAATAATCCCATCTATATGCCTGTCTATCATTTTGGCAAATTTCTTGTAAGGCTCAAGTCTACTCCATTTAAGCTTTTCCTTCCAATTATGCCAGAATTTAAGGGCATTGCCTTTGTATCTCCATAACATAGATTTCCAAAGATTTCTTTCAAAAGATGGGACAATAGATGAGCCTGCGATTAACCATAAGAAGACCCTTAAGAGCTTCCCTTGGTTTTCCCTTAAGATTAGCCATTCTCTTTAAAAGGATAAATTTCTTGCCGCAGGGGAGTCCTTTCATCTTCCTTCATACTTCTTAAATTCTGCTTTACGAACCTCATTTAGGGCATTAAGGAGATGTCTTATTACATGAAACTTGTATGTATAATCTTTATTAAGGGACAATGAGCACGGAAGCTGTTGGCAAACCCTTTTGCCATATCCATAACCCCATAGGCTATCTTTTTTGCCCTTCTTTTACCAAACCACCTCCAGAATGGCTTTAAGTCCTTCTCCTTTCTGCCTTCTCCTATATATAAAACCTCAGGGCCATTAGATCCTTCAAGGCTACTTATCATATGCAAATAGTTGTTATGTCCCTTTCCAACTGAAATCTCATCTATTCCTAAAACATCTATTCCATCTAAATCCCTTTCCATTTGAGCCTTTTCTATTGCCCTCTTATCTATCTCCTTTATTGTTTCCCAATGCAAGCATTCAAATGTTGCTGCAGGGTCTATTGTCATCACCTTGCATAGTTCACTTGTTTGATGGGCTAGTTCTTTGGTGATTCTAGTGTCACGGTGGGCAAATTTTGCACGAGTACCAGTTACGCATAGCGTGTCGTGTAAAAGACCATTCAAATGGATGAGCAGAGCGATTATTATACTCATCTAAGGATGTGTAGAGGTGGTTTATG
>JBFMDZ010000026.1 GCA_040753555.1 bacterium | reverse complement strand
CTTTGAACCAAGCGATATGAGCTATTTCCTTAACTGGTATAAAAGATTCTTTGACTTCTTTAAATTCTATAGAGACTGTGAGATAATCGCCGCAGTAGCAGGCGGAAGGTTTGGCGGCGGTGTTGAATTAAATGCCCAAAAAGAGGGGCTCTTTGTCCTTGCCCCCTCACATGGAATAATAAAGGTTTTAAACCCCCGTGATTTCAAACCAGCGATATTAAGGTATAATGGAGAATAAAGGAAAAAAAGGGCTCTTCGTATAATATGGAAAAGGCAAAATATAACATTTTAGAAGTCCTAAAAGAGAGGGCTGATAAACTAGAGGCTCTAAAAGAGGATGCCTTAAATGAGGCAAAAAGGCTGGCAATGCTTTTAAAGGAGCATTATAAGTTTGAAAAGCTCTATATTTGTGGGTCTCTTTTGTCATCCAGGTTTTATCCATATTCGGATATTGATATGGTTATAAAGGGATTAAAAATGGGTGATTTCTTCAAGGCATATGCATTTCTCATAAAAAAGGGAGGCTACAGGATTGATCTAAAGCCATTTGAAGACCTGAAAGAGGGTTTTAGGGAGAGGGTTTTAAGGGAGGGATTAAGGATTGGATAAAGATATTTTAAGGCTGATAATCTCTGAGATTGAAAAAGAGCTGGATAATGTGTTTAATCTAAAAAAGGAGATGGATGAGATTTTAAAGGAAGATTCCATAATATTCAGGCGATCAAAGGGTTCAATACTTCATGATTTTTATAATTGTTGCGAAAGGATATTTAAGTATGTTGCTATTGAGATTAATGGTGGATACGAGGATAGCGAGAGATGGCATAAGGCACTTCTGTTTAAAATGACAATAGCCATTAAGGGTTTAAGACCAGCGGTTATCTCAGAAGGGCTTGCGGCTTTGCTTGATGAGTATCTTTCTTTCAGGCATTTATTCAGGAATATCTATGGTTTTGAGCTTAAAGGTGAAAGAATGGGCTATCTTGTTGAGAGATTTGATAAGGTTGTTGATATGTTAATAAAAGAAATTAAGGATTTTCTTGTATTTCTTGAGGCTGAATTAGGGTTAGAAAAATGAAGGGGTATTGGATAATATATTTTTTATTTTTTATTTTTGGCTCTTCCCTTGTCAATTCAACCACTTTGAGGGTAGCCCCTTTATCAACTATATCTACATCGTATCAGGAATTTGTGGTTAATGTGGAGGTAGGAAGTGTTAGCGACCTTTATGGCTGTGGCTTTGACCTTGTCTTTGACCCAAATCTCTTAAGGGTTATAAACTTTTCTGAGGGCGATTTCCTTAAGCAAGATGGCAGTCCAACCTTGTTTGTTGGCACAATAACCGAGGGCAGGTTAATCCTTGGCATAACCAGGCAGGGCACAGTCTCTGGCGTAAGTGGAAGTGGCACATTAGCAAGCATTGTTTTAAAGCCAAAAGCAAATGGAACAACCACATTGACATTAAGTAGCATAAGCCTTAAGAATTCAACCTTAACGACAATCCTTGCAACCTTTACGAGCGCTTCTGTTTTTATCAATCTACCACCTACAAAGCTTTCCTTAAACCCAAGCGTTGCAACGATTACCTCTGGGCATAGCTTTACAATGGATGTCATAGCAAGCGATGCAGAGGATCTCTATGCTTGCAATTTTGACCTTGTCTTTGATCCAAATTTATTAAGTATTGCAGGCTTTTCTGAGGGTAGCTTTCTTAAGCAAGATGGCAGTCTAACCTTGTTTGTTGGCACAATAACCGAGGGCAGGCTAATCCTTGGCATAACAAGGCAGGGCACAGTCTCTGGGGTAAGTGGAAGTGGCACATTAGCAAGCATTATCTTAAGACCAAAAGCAAATGGAACAACCACCCTGACCCTTTCCTCTGTTTCTCTTAAAAATTCTTCCCTACTCCCTACTCCCTACTCCCTACTCCCTTCTTCCATATTCATCAACATACCACCTGTAGCCCTTTCCATAATCCCGCAATGTGCAACCATCACATCTGGCAAGGAATTTAAGGTAGATATTACAGCAAATAACGCAGAAGACCTTTATGCCTGCAACCTTGACCTTTTATTTCCTTCTGATAAATTAAGTATTGCAACCTTTACTGAGGGTAGCTTTCTTAAGAAAGATGGCAGTCTAACCTTGTTTGTTGGCACAATAACCGAGGGCAGGCTAATCCTTGGTATAACAAGGCAGGGCACAGTCTCTGGGGTAAGTGGAAGTGGCACCTTAGCAAGCATTGTTTTAAGGCCAAAAGGCTCTCAAACAGCAATATTAACCCTTTCCTCTGTTTCTCTTAAAAATTCTTCCCTACTCCCTACTCCTTACTCTCTACTCCCTACTTCCATCAATATCCTTCCCATAAGATTAAGGATTACACCTGACAAAACAGAGGTTCTAACCGCAAGGGAATTTACTGTCTTGGTGAACATAGAGGATGTTTGCAATCTCTATGGTTGCAACATTGACCTTGTTTTTGACCCAAATTTAATGGAAACTGGATTTGGAAAGATTATAGAGGGTGATTTTTTAAAAAAGGATGGAATAGATACAAGCTTTATGAAAACAATTAAGGAGGGAAGGGCGATAATTGGGATAACCAGAAAGGAGAAGGTAGATGGCGTCAATGGAACAGGAACCCTATGCTCTGTTACCTTTAAAACAAAGGGCTTTGGAAGTAGCTCATTGGGTTTTGATAACATTAAATTAGAAAACACAAAGGAGATGATGGCTGGCGAGGGTAAATCTTCTTCTGTAAATGTTATTCCAACAAAACTTAAACTTGAGCCAGAAAAAACCGAGATAAAGCTTGATAGGGCTTGCACCATTGACCTTATGGTAGAAGACCAGCTTGACCTTTACTCTTCCTCCTTTGACCTTGTTTTTGACCCCCTGCTTCTTGGAAGCATAACATTTACAGAAGGGAGATTTCTAAATCGCGATGGAAAGAAAACCCTTTTTCAGGGAACAATTACCACAGGCACTATCACCCTTGGAATAACCAGATGCGGCAATGTCTCTGGCATATCGGGAAATGGAAAGCTATGTAGCATTACATTCTACGGAAGCTCATCTGGCACATCAAACATTGCTTGCAAAAACCTATTCTTTCAAAATTCCAAGAAAGAATCTGTTGGGATAAAGGCAAATCTTGCTACAATAACCATTTCTGATGTTAAAGCAAAGTCAATCAAGGGAAGGGTTATGACATTAGATAAAATTCCCCTTCCAGGTATTACTGTTGTTCTAAAAGAGCAAAGCTTTAAGGCAGAAACAAAGACAGATACCAATGGAGAATATGCCTTTTTGAACCCCCAGGCAGGAAACTATGAGGTAAAGGTGATGGGTGCATTAAATCTTTCAGCAAAGACAAGTATTGGAATAGGTGAAGAAAAGAATGATTTTGATTTTTCATTAGGGGATAAGGCAGGGATTCTTCCAGATAGGGAGATGGTTGTTGAGAAGGATAAAACAAGGGTTATTTTTGGCTCACAAACATTTGTCAATGAGGTTTATGTAGAAATAGTAGAGCCTGTAATATCAGGAATAAAGCCTCTGGTAGCAACAGAAATTAAGCTTTCAGGGACAGATACAAGCCTAAACAACCCTGCAATTCTTGAGCTTTCATACCCTGTAAATTATCTAAATCCCGATGAGCTTCGCATATTTAAGCTAATAGATAATACCTGGAGATTGCTTGGAGGAGAGGTAGATAAGGAAAAAGGTGTTGTTAGGGTGACTACCTCATCATTCTCTATCTTTGGCTTAATGCCTTTAAGTGATGCAATGGATGCACCTTTAAAATATGTATACCCCAATCCCTGCAAGCAATATAAGGAGGTAATCTTTGAATTTGATGCTTTACCAGTCCAATGCAGAATAGACATCTACACAATTGCAGGTGAATTGGTAAAGACAATTGAGAATGATAACAAATGGTATCTTACAAACAATGATGGTAAAAAGGTAGCGTCTGGTGTCTATATTTATTTTGCAAAGGGGAATAATTGGAAAAAAATTGGAAAGATTGGGGTGGTGAAATAAATGCAAAATGCAAAACGAAAAATGCAAAATTAAGGTAAAGATTTTTAGGAGATAAGGTGAATGGTTCAAGTTAAGATAATACAAAAGGTTGCAAACCAGATGCAGATAGATACCGAACATACAGAAAAAGATTAAGAGAGTTTAGGAATAGAGCAGGTTATGAGCAAATTTGAATCCATTGTAGAAGAGGCTCAAGAGATTTTGCTTTTTGCCTTTGATGAACTAAAAGAGGCGAAGAAGGAGCAAGATGAAATGACAGCAAGGCAAGCAGCAGAAAAGGGATACCTTGCATTAGTAAAGGCTTTTAATGCCCTATTTGTCAAAAAAGGCAAAAAAATAGAGGAGCTTCCCTTGAGCGAGAGGGGAAGGAGGTTTTTTATACATAAACTTGCAGGAAGGAAAGAAGAGAAATTTTATGATAGTATGAGGCATAGTCTACACATAGATGGCTTTCATGAAGGGATTATTATGTTTGATAGCCTTGAGGATGACTTAAATGATATAGAAAGATTTATATTGGGTCTTGAAAATGGAAATGAAGGGGTTTAAAAGAAAAAAGATATACCTGTTATTTTTTATAATGAGCTTAATTGCTACTACAGCAATTGCAAAGAAAGATTATTCTTTAGAAAAGAGATTTGCATCAATAGCAGAGGATTTTATAAATATGGTTGGCAATAAAAGGGTTATTCTTAACTGGCGAGGGGCAAAGCCAAAAGGTTTTGTTATTTATTACAACCAGCAACTTGAACCTTCTGTTTTATGTTTTGAAGTTGAAAAGAAGAATAAAAATTTAGGGTTTATAATGGTTTCATCAGATGGCATTATTCAAGAATTCTCAACCTTGAGACCTCCACACAAATGGAATATAGAACCATTAAGAGAAAGGGCAGAAGGCTGTATAAACAAGGAAGAAAAATTGGGAAATCCACGATTTATCTGGCTTGGTATATCACTCTATCTTGTCCGGTTTCCAGTGATAGAAAACAACAGGACAACAGGCAAAATAACCATTGATATGAGGACAAATAAGATAATTGATTCAATGCTTTCCCCATACCTTAAACAAATTTCACTAAACCCTAAACAAAGCCCACTTAACACACCTATTATCTCTAAAATTATCCCATTTCCTACTTATAGGCTCTATATATCAGACATAACCACAAGTATAAGCTCTTTGCTTGCCTATTATCAGAGAAAGGGAATTATAAATCTGGATTCTAGTTTTGAAAAGATAGCTGATAAGTTCTCTAAAGCAGGCTGCGATTGTGAACCTATAAAGACAACAAAGAGGCTTCTTAAATCTTATGGTTATTCTGCACAGGGACAAATTTTCCCTTATAGTTTTAAATGTTTAAAGGATGAAATAGACAGGAAAAGATTGGCTGTTTTGACTGTTGAGGCAGGGGGAATAAAACATAGCCTATTAGCAAGAGGGTATTTGAAGACAGATGCAGGATGCTGGCTTCTCTTAAATGACCAGCTTCCAGAGGAAGGGACAGATAACCTTTCCAAAGGGCTTTCTTTTTATTGCATAGAAGAGGATAGATATTCTAAACTTAACCTGATGACATTGAGGATAACAAAGGGGTAAGATTATGACAAAAAAGGAATTGATTGAATATTGGGTTGGTTCATCAGATGCAGATTTCAAGACAATGGAAAATCTGCTCAAAAGTGAAGACTATTCATGGGCTTTGTTCATCGGGCACCTGGTTATTGAAAAATTGTTGAAGGCATATTATGTAAAAACTGTGTCCGATAATCCACCTTTGATACATCATTTACTTAGATTAGCAGAGAAGACGGATTTATCCTTAAATGAGGAACAAAAGGATGACCTTTTGCTCATAACTACATTTAATATCAATGTTAGATACCCAGATTATAAACTGGAATTCTATAAAAAGTGCACAAAAAAATATGCAGAAACCAATATTAGTAAGATAAGGAGGTTGCATTTATGGCTTGTGGAACAGATTCTAAAATAATTATGAAAACCATTATTAAATATCTTGACCTTCTTCAGCAAAATAATATTTCGTTTGAGCAGGTTTATCTTTATGGCTCCTATGCTAAGGGAAATTCAAAAGAAGATAGCGATATAGACTTAGCCATTGTTGCCAAAGAATGGCTACCTGATATTTTTGAGGCTCAATTTAGACTAATGAAATTAGGACGAAGGATTGATACACGGATAGAACCTCATCCAATTAGAAAATCTGACTTTGATAAAACGAATCCTTATGCAGGGGAAATTTTAAGGACAGGAAAAAGAATAAAACGACAAAATAAAATTACAAACAAGGAGGATTAAAAAACAATGAATAACTTAAAATGTCCAGAATGTAAGAGGGATGTAATTGTAGGAAGGGTAGAGATGGATTATTACCTGGATAAAATTAGGGTTGTAGTAAAGAATGTGCCAGCGAGGGTTTGTTCAGGATGTGGCAGGGAATTTATTGAGGGTGTCATAGCTGAAAACCTTGATAGGTTAGTAGACAGGGTAGTAGAGGATGTAAATAGTTTTTCTAAAAAACTACCTATCCTGCAAGACAAAATGAGAGAAATAGCTATAGGAGTATAAAATGATTAAATTTAAATTAGAAAGACAAATGATAGAAAGAATAATTGGGTATTTAACAGAGGGTAAAAGGCTATTGATTTTTGGGCTTTTGGTATTTGGCTCTTTGGTATTATTTAGCCCGTTCTTATTCTCACAGGAGCATATTGACCTTGTTGATACAAGCAATGGGTCTCTGAACTTGGGATATACGGATCTTATGATACCGGGAGTGGAAATAGACCTGTACTTTGCTCGTTTATATAATAATCAGAGTGAAAGCAACGGTATTCTTGGTTGGGGCTGGCATACACTCTGGGATATGAATTTAAAATATAGACCACCGGAAGAAAGAAAAATTATAACAATGGTTAAAGGAGTTACCACTGTTTGTTCAGAAAGCCTTCCTTGCAAGCTTGAATTAATTGGAGGAAATGGTAAGGGCTTGGAATTTAGGAAAGAAGGAGAGGGTTTTATAAGCATTTATGGAGAAGATATTAAAATTACAAAAAGTGATAATGGTTTTATAATGATCTATAATGATGGGACAAAATATTTTTTTGAAAAACCTGCGGAGCTTGAGAAGATACCAAATGTTTCCAATTACCAAAGAATTTTAAAGGAGGGGGGTGTAGAGATTACCTCCTTTTCTGAAAGATTGGAAAAACGGGGTATCTATAAGCTTTCTATGATAAAGGATAGATTTGAAAATAAAATATCCTTCTTTTATGACTATCTAAATAGGCTGATAAAAGTGCAGGACGAAACAACTAAAAGGGGTTTTTCCTTTACCTATACAGCTAAAGACAAGATAAGTAGAGTTAAAGACCATACTGGAAGGTCAGTAAGTTTTAAATATGACTACCAAGACAATTTAATAGAGGTAATGGATATTTTGGGTAGAAAGACATCTTTTCTTTATGACACTGAACATAATATTAAGAGTATTATCAAAGAAGGAGCCTCTTTAAAAATTTCCTATGACCTCAATAAAAGGGTTGTTAGATTAAAGGGTCCATCAAAGGAGGATACATCATTTTTTTATGAAGATATATATGAAGATATAGGAGAAATAAACTCAGGTATGATTACCACTATACAAGATGTATTAGGCAATAAGATAGTTCACTGCTATAAGCCTGGATATTATGGAGATAATGCAAAACGAATGGTTATTACTGATGCAGAGGGAAACAAAAAAGAGATATATCGTAATAAGAGAAAGCTGATTGAAAAAATTATATACCCAAATGGTGCTTACTGGGAATATACCTATGATGATAGAGGCAATCTTACCCAGAGAAGCGGTCCAGAAGGGGTAGTTTGGAAATATGAGTATGAGAAGGTGTATAATCGGCTCTCAAGGATAATAGACCCAAAGGGAGGCATTACTAATCTTACCTATGATGGAAGTTCTAGCGTAAAGATTGAATATCCTGATAAAAACTTTACCACTACAATTTATAACAGCTTTGGAAAACCAATAAAGATAATAAATACAAGAAAGAAGGAGGCAGAATATTCATATAACGATTATGGGGAACTGACCCAGATTAAAATAGGAAGTAGGACAGCAACTTTTAGCTATGACCAGGTTGGAAGGCTAACCTCTTTTACTAATCCAAATAAGGTAACCACAGATTTTACTTACAATAATGCAAATAAGCTTACAGAGGTAAAGGATGGTTTAAGTAATCTAACCAAATATACTTATGATGGTAGAGGAAATCTTGTTTCAATAACAGACCCATTAAATAGAACAATCTTTTTTGAATATGATGCCTCAGATAGGCTTATTAAGATAACAGGCCGGGAAGGGGCAGTCTTACGATATAGTTATGATAAAATAGGTAATCTTGTATCACTTACTGACCCAGCAGGTAATGTCTTTTCTTACTCCTATGATAAAAATAGAAGAAGAACCCAAGTGAATAATCCTCAAGGAGGAATAATTAGGTATGGATATGACCCATCAGGAAACTTGACAAAGACAATTGATGCTTGTGGAAATTCTACAGAATATACCTATGATAAACTTGGAAGATTGATTAAGGTATGCGATGAAAATGGAGGAGAAAGTAAATATACCTATGATAAGATGGGAAATTTCATCTCGCTAACCAATGCTAATGGTCATAGTATAAACTATACCTATGATTCTGTAGACCGTCTTATAGAGATGAAAAACCCACTGGGAAATACCATTTATTATACCTATGATGTGATTGGAAACCTGATAGAGAAGAAGGATGCCATGGGTTTAAAAATATCTTATATATACGATGATTTCAACCAAATGGTTAGGGCGGAATATCCAGATTCTTCTCTGAAAATGGGCTATGATAATAATGGAAATCTTATTGATTTTTCCTCTTTAGGCCTTTCAGGTAGTATGACCTATGATAACCTTGATAGAATGACTACCTTAATCTATAATTATGGTTCTTTCACAAAAAAGCTTAACTATAGTTATGATAGTTTGAATAACCTTGGGACCTTGAGGGAAGAAGGCAAGGGAGTAATAAACTATACCTACGATGCTCTAAACAGGACAACCTCTATTTCAAATGAGGATGGTAAGATAAACTATTCTTATGACTCTCTTGGCAGAAGAACAAAGATGACTTATCCAAATGGTGTATTTTGTGAGTATAGTTATAATGCCCTTTCCCAAATAACCTCCATTGTTTATAAAAAGCCTGATAATAAAACTATCTCATTTTATAATTACACATATGACAGAAATGGTAATGTCTTGAGTATGACAACACCCGAGGGAAGATTTTTTTATGAATATGATAAGCTCAATAGGTTAATCAGAGAAGTTACGCCCTCAGGAACAAACACTGCCTATACCTATGATAAGGTTGGAAATCGCCTTTCTATGAATGGGATAGACTATACTTATGATAATGCAGAAAGACTCATTAAGGCAGGGATTACATCTTATGTCTATGATAACAATGGCAATATGATAAAGAAGACCAGTGATTTTTCAACAACCACCTATAGCTATGATTATGGTAATAGATTGACAGGAGTTTTTTGTTTAAATGATAACATAGGTTCCTATACCTATTCTCCCCTGGGCTATCGGATAAGAAAAATGACAGGCACTGAGACAATAACATATCTTTGGAACAGAAAGAGATTGCTTGGTGAATATGATGATTCTGGTAATCTAAAAACAAGTTATATCCTTGGTGCTAGAAATGAAGCTATTGGTATGAAGAGAGGAACAGCCACTACTTATTTCTTAAGCGACCTTATTGGTAATATTATCGGTTTAATAGACCAAAATGGAAACCAGATTGCATCTTTAAGTTATGAGCCTTTTGGAAGGGTAAGAAGCAAAAGAGGGGAAATAGAGCCTTCTTTACTTTTTACAGGAGCCCAGTTTGATTCTGAAATAGGGCTTTATTATATGAAGGCAAGGCACTATGACCCTGAAATAGGAAGATTTTTGCAAAAAGAGCCAATGGATTATGTCTTTTTAAAAGAAAGAATAGAGAAATTTTCTATTGAAAATAGGGTGGTGAATGGCAGGGCATTTGGGTTTTATAACAGGAATTACTATGATTATGTAGGGAATAATCCCTTACTCTTTATTGACCCTGACGGTCTTGCAAGGATACTTGGTGGAGGGGAAGCAGGGTGGAATGTGGGTGGGGGTCTTGCTGGACAAACAGATATAGGTTATGACTTTAGTGGAGAAGGAGGATTTGTGGAACCATCAATTTATGCCAATGTTGGCATTCCTCAAGCGGGTGTATGTGTAAATGGAGGCATAGACGAGCTCTTTGGCAAGAATGATGCTACTTTAAATCTTGGTGTAGCAGCCCTCCTTAAGGTTGATTTCGCTATTCCTTTAACCCATGTGAATATTTTTGGGATACCCATTCCAATTCCCAATGGTATCAGGGTAGGTGCAGGATTAGGGGTTTCAGCTACAATAGTTCATGCCGATGTTGATATACCAATACAATCCACTACAATCTCGCAAAGGACTGTAGAAGGTATTGTAGAAGGTATTGCTACAGGAAATATCATACAGGAGTGCCAAAGCTGGACATTTGAACAAAGGTATGAAAATGCAGACAGGATAAGAACAGAGCCAGGGAGTAGTGTGTTTGATAGAATTGCCGCAAGAAATAGGATGATAAACCTATTATGCAGATAAAAATGAAAAAAATATATCTATTTTTTATGATTGGGTTGACGGCATTTTCTCAAATTGCTATGGCTAGAGATGGGTGTGGTCCTGGGCATCCACAACCAAGGGGAAATTCCTACGCTGGAGGAGACAGGCCAGATGATACCGTGGATGTCTCTACGGTTGATGGAGTGCGGCTTCATCCATCCGGGTATGCACTGGTAGCCATCTTGCAGAATGGCTATTATGACCAGATGGCTTTGCTTTTGGAAAAGATAAAAGAGCCTTATGCCATTCATTCTAGCCTTCCCTCTGGCACAGCAAGAGACCATCCCATTCTTATTATCCCAAGCGGAGGGCTTTATGGGCTTGAAGGCTCATCTATTTTTAGAGAAGGCCTAGCAAGGTATGCAAGTGAGGGTGGAACAATTATTTGCTTTTTCCAGCAAAGGGGCTATGAATTTAGCTGCCTTCCCACAGGTAAGGTAGAAGGGGCTGGCTGGAGGGAGGACCAATCCTGCTGGACAAATGCCGCATACATTGAAACACCCCATCCAATGTTTTCTAGTCAGCCAGGGCTTTATGTAACTGCAAACATTGATGGCTATTTTACCGCCTGGCCAGGCTCAACTACTATTCTTTTAATGAGGACAAAGAACAAATTGCCGGCAATGCTTATGTACCCTTTTGGCAAGGGAATGGTAATTGCCTCAACCCTTTATTCAGACCAGGGGTTCTCATATAGCCATATCTCATCTGATGAAATTGCCTTAATCAGGGATATAATAACCTGGGCAAAAAAACCCGAAGAAAAAATCCCTGAGTTTTCCCAAGGAAGCCAAACAGAACTTTCTATTACATTGGCTAATCTTTCCACCCAAACCGCTAAAAATGTCCAAATTACCATCCTAAATCCCGACAAATCTTTTTCAACATCTTCCATCTCCAGTCTTCCATCTTCAATCCCTTCAAATTCCTTTTCCACCTACACCTTTAATTACACCTTGCCTGACACATTAGGCATCTACACCATTGCCTATACCCTTTTAGACAACAGCAACAACCCAATCCAAAAGGAAATCCAGGCAGAAAGGTTTGCCGTGGCTAAACCTTATGAAGGAGCGAAGCCAACCCCAGGTTTTTCCCTTTCTGTTTCAACCCCAGGGGAGGAACTTATCGCCGACAGCGATGTTGAATTTAAGGTGATTATCTACAATAATACAAATGTAGGCGGAACAATAACGGGGAATTGGTTTATTCCCCTTCACTCAAGTGGAGGGTTTGGCCCTGTCTTTGTCCCGGCAAATACGAGCACAGAGACATACATTAGGGTTAGAATTACAAGCCATTATAGTGTCTGGAGGTTTTGGCTTCATACCAATATTGGTGTTCAGTCTCTGGGAGGACAGGTAATTAAACCAACCATTGGTATGGAGCTTACTACCTCAAAGGATGAATATGAAAGAAAAGAAGGGGGAACAATTACCCTTTTGGTTTTTAATCGAAAGAATGCACAATACAATGTCCGGGTCAATCTTTCCTGCATCCTGGCTGGACTTAATAAAACATTTGAGCTTTCCCTTCGTCCCTTAGGCTCTTTAACAGAAATTGCTACATTCACCGTGCCAGAAAAAAGTATGGGTGGAATTTCTGTTGTCAAGGCATTTGCCTATGTAAATGAGGAAAGGGTCTGTGAATCCTTTGCAACCTTTAAGGTTCCTCCTGCATCCCTTCTTGTTAAGCCAATATTGCCAAACTTTTGGGGAACAACCAATAGCGTATCCTTTAATATCGAAAGCTATGGCTATGAGATTCCACCTGGAAGTTTAAGCCTTATCCTTTCTGATACAAAGGGAAAGCTATTTGAGACATCAACTTCTATTGGAACAATAAGCTCTGGACAAGAAGCAACAATAATAACAAATATCCCCATCCAGCCCATTAAATTCTTTGAAACCTACAAGCTCTTTTATTTTATAAAAAATGGGGTAAAGGATGTATCAGGACAGATTGAGATTAAAAATCAAAATATTATAAAATGTGAATTTGACCAGCCATTTTACTCAATAAGGGAAAGTATAAAAGCAACCTCAAGCATCATAAACACAGGCAATTTCAAGCAAGACTTAAGCTTGGTTTTAAGCATCCCTGATTGCAATTTTACAGAAACCAATACCTTTGTTTTATACCCTGGCTCACAAAATACAATTGGCTATAGCCCCTATATTCCAGACACAGTCAAAGATGGAAAGCACAAGGTCTATCTTTCCCTTACAATGGGTAGTGAGACCTTTGTAAAATCCTATGAATTCTTTATCCCTCCTGAAAAGCTAATCCTACAGGATTTTTCTTCTAATAGCTTTACCCTGAAAAACATAGGCGGCGTAGATGGCTCTTATACAGTTTATTCAAAGGTAATTGATAGCAGGAATATGAGCATATTTGAAACCCAAACCTCCATATACCTTTGGCCAGGAAGTGAAACATCCATAAGGCTTATAATCCCTGACCAGGCACTTGATGGAAACTATATCTTGGGTATTACCGCAATAGACAATGAGGGAGAGAGAACAATATTTAACCGAAGCATCAAGATAGAGGGCATACTAGGAGACCTTGAGGCAAATCCTAAAAGCAGAATCTATATGTCAGGGGGAACACTTTCTGCCATAAACACAATAGCAAACCTTAAAAACAAGGATATAGAAAACGCTACACTAACCCTATCTGCATATGCGGCTATCTCGGATTGGGTTTCCTATTCTAATATAAAAAATATAAACGACATCGTGCTAGATGGGGATATCATCTGGCTTGCCACAAATGGTGGGTTAATAGAATACAACAAGACAGGCAATCTCTATAACCTTTACACAACCATAAATGGGCTTTGTGGAAATGACCTTACATCCATTGCCAAAGATGGAAATGAGCTATGGATAGCAAGCAGGGAAAATGGTGTATCAAGATACAACAAGCTAAACAAGAAATTTACAAACTACACATCAAATGACGGCTTAAACAACAATAATGTCAGGTCTGTTCTTGTTGACAATGGCTATATCTGGTTTGGAACATGGGAAGGAGCAAGCAGATACGACCAATGGAACAATGTCTGGAAGACATATTATCCAGGTCAAACCCAACCAGGAAATTATATAAATGCAATAGCAAAGGATGGCAATTTCCTCTGGTTTGCTACCTATGATGGTGCATTCAGGCTGAATTTGGATAATGAGGAAATAACCCATTATTCAACAGAAGATGGACTTGCCCATAGCTATGTCCTTTCCATTGGTATTGACGGAAATTATATCTGGTTTGGCCATCCAGATGGAAGTGCAAGTATGTATGACAAGGCAAATAATTTCTGGAGGGTCTATACAACCTCAGGGTATCAGCAAGGAAATGAGGTTTTGGATATATCAGCATTAGGCAATTCTGTCTGGTTTGCCACCCAAAAGGGGGCAAGCAAGTATGATAAGCCCTCTGATACCTGGCAGACCTTTGTTGATGGGCTTGCTTCTTTGAAAAATACCTCCTGTGCTATTGATGAAAATAATGTTTGGCTGGGTGGGGAGGATGGCTTGAGCAAGTATGAGCCTATTTCAGGATGGGGAAGTTATACAACGGCTGATGGGCTAATAAGCAACGAGGTTTCCTCTGTTTTTAATGAGGGCGATTATATCTATCTTGGGACAAACAGGGGGCTTTCAAGATATGACAAAAAGAATAAGACCTGGAGCCAATTTAATGAAAAGGATGGTATCTTGGGAGAAAAGATTAAAGCATTAGCAAGAGGAGGAGGCTATCTCTGGGCTATAACCGACAAGGCAATATGCAGAGGTAACACAAACTTTGATGCCTTTCCTTACAATACCGCCCTTCTTCCTTTTGGTGGCGACCTTGATTTTCACTCTATAGTTGATTTTGGTGGCTATGTCTGGTTTGCTGGTTATAATGGCTTGATAAGGTTTAGGAATGAGCAATGGGAGAGGCTACCCTTTAATAAGGTAAATGACATTGCCTCTTATGGATCTAATTTATACCTTGCCACACCCTATGGTGCGATTGAATATAATGGTATAACATACCTACAAGGTGAAAACATAATATCCCTTGCTTGTAATGACAATTATCTCTGGTTTGGGACAGAGCAAGGCTTAAAGCGATATAGCAGGAAAACAGGCGAATGGAAGGTATGGACAACATCTGATGGCTTGCCAGACAACCATATTGGAAAAATGCTCATTAAGGAAAATTACCTCTGGGTATCAACATATAAGGGTATAGCCTGTTATGACTTAGAGGATAATACCTGGAAAACCTATACCAAATCCGATGGCCTGCCCTCAAACTATTGCTTAGATATGGATTCTGATGACAAAAGCCTCTGGTTTGCCACACAAGATGGCATTGCCCAATTTTCTATCAAAGGAAACCTTCTAGCAGAGACAAATACACTAATAAGCCTTAGTGCTAATAGCACAACAACCACAACCATTGAGGTTGGAACAGTAACAGGCGGAGGAAAGGCATACCTTGAGGCAATCCTTAAATCAGCCATTGGACAGATAATAGACGAGTCAGAAAAGGGCTTCTATATTTTTGGAACAGGCTCTGTCTATGTTGCTATTCTTCCTGAAAAGCCTGTTTATAAGAGAGGAGAAATTGCAACCCTAACAATTTACATAGAGAATTTCCTCCCCTCCACCTTTACTAATTGCTTTTTATCTTTAACAAAGAATGGGGTTGAAATATTTAAGACAGGCTCATTTGAAATAACAGATTATGAAACATATTCATTCAAAACAACAACTATAGCAGAGGAAACATTTATATTAGAGGCAATTCTTTCAGGAGGAAGCAAAGGGTTTCAAATACAAAGCACTGTTGATGAAAAGACAAGGGAAAAGATTGAGGTTATCCCTCCCTCCCTTCAGGTTATAATTGATGCACCAAATATAGTTAAAAGGGGTGATTTTGATGTTTCAATTAGCCTAAAGAATACATCGCCATATCCTATAAACCTTGGGCTGATAATGGATGCAGAAGGAAATATAAGGGATTTTGGCACTCTATCCCTTATCCCAGAAAGAAGCCAGCTATTTCAGGCAACCAGCTCCTTTACCTCTGATGGCACAATAACCGCTATCGTTTATGGCGATGTTTTTGCCACCTATACAAAAGGGATTATCTTTGGTGAGAGAATAGATGTAAAAACAGAGCCAAAAGACCTATATCCCGAAGGAACTACTACCATCCCATTTACCCTTGAAAATAAAGGGGAATTTTCTTCAAATATTTCATTAGAATTTATATTGCAAAAGCTAAATCTATCCAAGGGTATAAATGTGCAATGGTGTAAGGCACCTCCTAAAATAAGGCTTAAGAGCCAAAAGAGGGGGATGGGAATTATGCAGGCAAATTATAGCTATGGCGATGGTTCTGTTACTGTTAAAGAGGATTTTTACATTCCAAAAGGAGAAGCTATCTCTGGTGAGCTTATCTATGAGCTTATAAGCGGAAATTATGGCTTAACCCATTCCTCATTCTTTGGCACAGGGACAAAATCCTTTAAGGTCTCCCAATTCAATGTGGTTGACCTTACCATAAATGCACCTGAGAAACTAATTGGCCTTGTTGACGGAAGGCTCTCCTTTGACATCCTGGTTGAGAATAAGGGAGGAAATGAATTCGTAGGAGGAATAAGCATAGATTCTGGCTTTCTTAAGGAGGAAAAGCAAATCAGGCTTCCTATTTCTGGAACGAGCACCATTTCTTTTTCAGGCACACCAACCGCAACACAAGGAACATACACAATTATCGCCCAAGCCCTTTATAACGGCTCTCCTATTACGACAAAGACAACCACAATTGTCTTAATTCCACAATTTTCTCTCCTAGCTATTTCTCCTTCTACCTTTACATTGAGCCAAATAGAAACCATAACCATATTCGTCAAGAATAATGGTTCTGGTGAAGGAAACGCAAGGGTTAATGTGAAAATCCTTGATTTTATTGATGAGACAAAACAAATATGGCTTTCCTCAAACCAAGAAGGCTCTTTAACCTTTTCCTTCCTAATCCCTGATGACCTTGAGGAAAGGGATTACAGTGGCGAGGCAAGGCTTTCAACAGGAGAGGGTATTGAGCTTGAAACAAAGATTATCCCATTTCATCTAAATGGTATACATATCAAGGTATCTGGCTATTTAGACAGGGATGCTTACAATATAGGTGAAACAGCCACCCTAAGGATTGCCATTCAAAATGTAGCATTTTCTACCCAAACCCTTAACCTCCTTGCCAAGGTTCACTACGCTGACTACAATGGCACATTTGCATTTACCATAAGCACAGAAACAACCCTTACATTCCCTGTTTTTATTCCCTCATTTGTTTCCCAAAAACTATACTTTGGCATTTATACCTATGGAACAGAAGCAGGAAGGTCTCTCTATATCAACAACCTTTATCTCTATGAAAAACAAGCGACCATCAGCCTTACCCTGGATAAGCAGATCTATGAAGCAGGAGGGACAATGAGCATTCTTGTCTTTTCTAGTGAAAATGGCACATTAAGCCTAATGAGCCCAGGGGAGGAAAAAGAGGTAAACATAAATGGAACAAGCACAATTGTGCTTAAGATTCCATCCAATCTTACCTCAGGCACATACTGGCTATATTATGCCTTTCTTATGGGAACAGAAACCATAAGGGGGAACATAAGGTTTGATGTAATAGGAATATCCCTTAAGGTAATTGAATCCAGGTTTGATAAGGAAATCTATAGACCGAGCGACGAGATTAAGCTTACATTAAAGGTTGAAATGAATAGGAAAATTAAGGGAATAATAAGGGGATGGATTAAGGAAAAATCCGTATCACATTTATTCTTTGAAAAGAGGGTAAACCTTGATGTAGGAGAGAATTTGGTTGAAATTCAGGGAACAATTACAAGCCTTATCCCAGGTGAATACTCCATAACCTATGGATTTTATCTCCTTACATCAGGTGGCATGCTTCTATCAGTAGACGAGGAGGAAACCCTGCTCATAATGGAGGAGGCAATATTTACCCTGGAAAATGAGGTTGGCACGCTCTCAATAACCTCTATTCCCCCAAGGGCAGAGGTTTTTATTGATGGAACAGATACTTATCAAACTACCCCAGCCACGATAACCAATGTCTTACTTGGCACCCATAGCATCAAGCTAACCCTTGAAGGTTATGAAGATTGGTTTGGTTCAGCAACCATTATTTCTACAGAAACAACCTATATTATGGCTACCCTCACCAAAATTTTTGGCACAATTACCGGCACAATTACATATAATGGCACAAAGACAGGCACATTACATTATGCCGCATTTGATAATTCAGGCTTTCAAGGAGAACCAATAGCAGCGGGAACAGCTACATTAAATGGCACTCAAGCTTCATACACCTTCTCCATAGGAACACCAGGAACCTACTATATTGGTGCATACCTTGGTACAGATACCCTAAGCATTGGTGACCCAATTGGCATCTATGGCAGCTTAACCGCTGTCTATCTATTGGATGGCACAGTCACCATAGTTGGCACACCAATCCCTGTTTCAATAACCCCAGGTTCTACAATAAAAAATATAAACTTTGGATTATCCCATATAATCCAATCATCCTTCGGCACCATCACTGGCATCATAACCTATTTTGGACCAAGCTCAGGCACTTTATACTACGTTATCTTTGATAATCTTCAATTTCAAGATGACCCTAAGTATCAAGGCACACAAACATTTCAAGGTCCAGGAAGTATTTCCTATAGCCTACAAGTATCCCCAGGAACCTATTACATTAGTGCCTTTTTGTCCACAAATAATGATGAGGATGGAAACTTAGGCGAACCGATTGGTGGATATGGCACATTTACAGGTGTCTATCTATTTGGCACAAGCACAAGCGGAGGCTCTGTCACTATCATAGGCACCCCAACTCCTGTTTATGTAGAACTTGGCTCAACCACAGAAAATATAAGTTTTCCCTTATCCACTGTCTTTGTAGCAACACCAACCGACCTCTGGATTGAAAAATATGGTTCTTCTACAATAACTTATGGAGAGATTACAACATACACAATAACCTTTGGAAACAAAGGCAGTATAACGGCTTATAATGTTCAGATTATAGATACCCTTCCATTTGACTTTAATCTTATCGGCTCAACAGGTTCTTGGAACATAAATAAATTAGAAAAAGATGAAACAGGCACAATAACCATTTGGGGCACATTTTCATCAATAGGCACAATAACAAACTATGCTACCATTACCTGCATCCCATCTACTGATGAAAACCCCACCAACAACTCTACCTCAGCTACAACCTATGTTGTTACAGGTCCTCCAGCAACCATAACCCTAACCGCCAATCCAAAAGAAATAATCGCAGACAAGGGAACAACCACAGCCATTGCCTATGTTAAAGACCAATACAACAACCCTGTGCCAGATGGAACAATCGTTAATTGGTCTACATCCTATGGCACATTATCATCCTCTACCTCAACAACAACCAATGGAACAGCAACAATTGTAATTGAAGGGTTAATAAAAATAGGCACATACACCATAACAGGAAGCATATCATCTAGCCTAATGGCAACCACAACCATTATTGTAGACCACGGCACAATCACAGCCTTAAACCTTGAGCCAAAAGCCGCAAGCCTCACTGCCGATGGCTCCTTAACCCTAACTGCCATTGCTAATGACAACGATGGCAACACCTGGACAGTGCAGGCTGAGTTTACCGAGAATGACCCAATCGGCACAATCTCGGAAAATATCTACTACCCAGGTAAGGTAGGAACCTGGACAATCACGGGCACATATTCAGGCAAGGTTGCTCAAGCAACAGTTACTGTAAAGATGGGTTCAATCACAACAATCAAGATTGTAAATAGCGAAGACCAAGAAATAGGCATAATAACACTTAATCTCAATGAAACACTATCCCTTTATCTAAGAGGCTATGATAATGATGAAAACAAGGCTTATCTCTCAGGAACATGGATGGCCTCTGGTTTAGTTGGAACCCTAAACCCAACAATGGGAACATATACGATATTTTCTCCTGCAACGGCAAGCACAGGCACAATCTCTGTCTCTTATGATTCACTAACAGATGAAACAGGTCTTATTACCATAACAGAGGCAATCTATTCTATCTCTGGCATTGTTTGGGATGTTTTGACAGGAAATCCGATAAAAGATGCAGGGGTAAGGATTGAAAATTCTACAGCAACAACAAATAAAGATGGAACTTACACCATTCCTGGATTAAATCTTGGAACATATACCCTTGTGGTTACAAAAGAAGGCTATTTCCCTGCCACAAGGACAGTAGA
The DNA here is from genome assembly GCA_040753555.1 of bacterium. NCBI lineage: Bacteria > bacterium. The sequence goes on along the minus strand of JBFMDZ010000026.1, from coordinate 310 downwards.
AGTCAGAAGTCAGAAGTCAGAAGTCAGAAGTCAAAATGTGGGGATTTGTCCAACCATAAGGCATATCCCGGCAAATACCTGGGTAATGTTTTCTCCTCCGAGCCTTCCCGAAAGCAAAACAAGCATAGCTAAGCTTAGTCAAGTCCTCATAGGAACTATGCCGCTAACGCCAATAATCTCCCAAAACACCATAAACATCGGAGAAGACCTTGGGATAATTGATAACCTTGGCAAGCTTGAGTTCAGGGTTTATCGCTGGCAACCAAATGAAAAAGAGGATGAATTCTTTGCCAAATATAGAAGACCAGGC
>JBFMDZ010000025.1 GCA_040753555.1 bacterium | reverse complement strand
GACAAAGAAACTAATAAGCATAAATTGATGGAGTTTAAGAAATAAAAGTGCCCTGTTTAAATAACAGAATTATAGAGATTTATCTTAAGCAAATTAGTATTTTTTAGGGTTTGTGATAATTCCTGTTTAATAATTTGCGTTACAATGCAGTAGTTACAATAAATGTAGTATTGGTTTATTTATCCACAAAAACATTGTGCCATATCTCTAAGAATAGAAGTGTCCAAATGGGATAGCCATAGTTTGTTTTGCCAGATGTATGCTCTGCAAGGATTCTCTTTATCTCATCCATATTAAAGTATCCCCTGTTTTTTGCCTTTTCACTTAACAGAATATCATAGATATAGCCTTTAAGCTCATTCCTAAACCACCTTGCAATCGGAACACCAAACCCCATCTTGCCCCTTTTAAGAATCTCCTTTGGAAGGATATTTGATATAGCCTTCTTTAAAATATACTTGCTTTTATTTTTTCTTAATTTCATATCAAAGGGAAGTTTTGAGACAAACTCAACAAGTTTATGGTCCAAAAATGGGCTTCTTGCCTCAAGGGAATTTGCCATAGATGCAATGTCTACCTTAACAAGAAGGTCATCTGGAAGATACATCATAAGGTCTGTAAAGGCTGTTTTTTCAAGGAAATCGTCTGTTGGTGCTATGTTATAAAGGGAAAGAAGAAGCGTTAATGAGTCAATATTTTCTATTTTTTCCTTCATTAGAGGAGAATAGAGCCTATCTTTTTCCTCATTTCTAAACATTGTTATCCAATCTCCATATCTTCTTCTTATTTCTGTAGATGTAGATATTGCACCCATAAATCTTTTTATCCTACGGACAATATCACTCCTTCCTCCTCCTTCGGGAATTTTTTTTATTACATTAAAGATTGCATCTCTTATAATTCTTGGAATCTTATCATAAGACAAGGAAATCTTACAGGCATAATATCTATCATATCCTGCGAATATCTCATCTCCTCCATCGCCATTTAGGGCAACTGTTACATATTTTCTTGTCATTTGTGAAAGGTAGTATGTAGGAATGGCTGATGAATCAGCATATGGCTCATTGTAAAACCAGGCAAGTTTTGGAAGGATATCAATAGCATCTGGCTTTACAATAAATTCCTGATGCTCTGTCCTAAAATGCTTTGCGACAACCCTTGCATAAGGAAGCTCTGAAAAATCCTCCTCCTCAAAGCCAATAGAAAATGTCTTAACAGGTCTATCCATTAAACCTGCCATAATAGCCACAATTGTTGATGAATCAATTCCACCAGAAAGGAATGCACCCAATGGAACATCTGATATAAGCCTTAATTTTATAGCCTCATTAAGAAGCCTTAAAATTTCTGATATTGCATCATTTTCACTTATCTTAAGTTTCGGTTTATATTCTGGCATCCAATATCTCTCTATCCTCTCTTTTCCATCCTCAAAAACAAGAATAGATGCAGGAGGAAGCTTCTTTATATCCTTAAATATTGTCCAAGGAGATGGGATATATCCATAGCTTAAATAATGGTGAATGGCAATTGGGTCTATTTCTTTTGAAATTTCTTTATCACAAAGGATAGATTTTATCTCTGATGCAAAGAGAAATGAGCCATTTTGTCTTGTATAGACAAGGGGTTTTTTTCCAAGCCTATCACGGCTAAGGAATAACCTCTTTTTCTCATTATCCCATATAGCAAAGGCAAACATGCCCCGCAAATATTTTACACAATCAATCCCATAATCCTCATAGAGATGGATGATTGTTTCTGTATCAGAATGTGTTTTGAAAGAATGGTTTTTTATAAGCCCTTCCTTTAATTCCTGAAAGTTATATATCTCGCCATTAAATACAATCCATATCTTTCCATTTTCATTTGACATTGGCTGATGTCCAAAGGAAAGATCAATGATTGAAAGCCTTCTGTGTCCTAATCCAATCTCGCCTTCAATGTATATTCCAGAATCATCAGGCCCTCTGTGGGAAAGGACATCCGTCATTTTTTCTAAGAGGGATTTGTCTACAGGAGAGCCGTTAAGGTTTAATTTTCCGCAAATTCCGCACACTATGGTCTTTCTATGGTTACTTTTTCCATTATAACATCCTTTATTGGCTTGTCTCTCTCGCCCCTTTCAACCTGGGAGATTTTAACAACAACATCCATTCCCTTAATTACTTGACCAAAAATTGAATGCTTTCCATCAAGCCAGGGGGTTGGTGCTACGGTTATAAAAAATTGAGAGCCGTTTGTATTTGGACCTGCATTTGCCATTGAGAGGATTCCCGGCTTATCGTGCTTTAAATCAGGATAAAATTCATCAGCAAATACATAGCCTGGTCCTCCTCCACCTGTTCCTGTTGGGTCTCCTCCCTGAATCATAAAACCAGGTATTACCCTATGGAATATAACACCATTATAAAACCCGCTCTCTGCCAGCTTTACAAAGTTTGCTACTGTGTTTGGTGCCTCTTCAGAGAATAGCTCCAAAACAATCTCACCGATGGTTGTCTTTATCCTTGCCTTCAATGGCTTCACCTCCTGGATTTGGAAAGATTGAACCCATCCTGTAATGTTTATTTTTGTCCAGGTTCCAGATTTCTCCAGAACCTTTGCCTTTCCAAGCAAGGTTGCTATCCTTGTCTCTGTTCCCTTTCCCTCATATACTCCTACCCCTCCCTTCTTTGGGCAAACCTTTATTGAATAACAAAGGCTTGCTCCTATCATAAATAATAAAAAAAATTTTTTCATAAAAGATATATTAAGCTTTAATATGGAAATAAGTCAAATCTTTTAGGGTTTTTACAAATTTTCTTTCGCTTTTTTCATTGTTTTCCTTAAAATTAGCTAAAAACATATACTTTACTTTATTTGGTAAAATTTTATATAATTTAGCCAATGTATAAAAGGGTTCTTCTTAAGATGTCGGGAGAGATTTTGTCAAAGGATATTGGGTATGGAATGGATAGAGAAAAGGCAATTTCCATATCCTATGAGCTAAAGGAAATCAAGGAGCTTGGTGTGGATATTGCCATAAGTATGGGTGGTGGAAACCTCTTTAGGGGAATAGACAAGGATGCAAAAGGGATGGAGAGGGCTACGGCTGATTATATAGGAATGCTTGCAACCTTAATGAATTCATTATTTCTTCAGGATTCGTTAGAGAAAACCGGCACACCCTGTAGGGTTCTTTCAAGCCTTGAGATGGAAAAGGTTGCAGAGCCATACATAAGGAGGAGGGCAATAAGACATTTAGAGAAGGGGCGTATTGTTATATTTGCCTGCGGAACAGGAAATCCATTCTTCTCAACAGATACAGCGGCAGCATTGCGGGCTGCAGAGATAAATGCCGATGTTCTCCTTAAAGCAACAAAGGTTGAGGGTATTTATAGTGGAGATCCTTTTATAGATAAAACATCTACAAAATATGATGAGCTGACATATATGGATGTTTTAAGGGATGATTTAAAGATAATGGATGCATCTGCTATTTCTCTATGCAGAGAAAATAATCTTGCTATTGTTGTATTTAATATTTTACAAAAGGGGAATATGAAAAAGGCAATAATGGGAGAAAAAATCGGAACCATTGTAAGGAGGTAAAGAATGGAAAAGGTAATAAAAGATGCAAGGGAGAAGATGGAGGGAGTTGTTAAATCCTGCAAGGATGAGCTTTCTCATATAAGGACAGGAAGGGCATCTGCTAGCCTTATTGAGCATATCAAGGTAGAATGCTATGGAAGATTTCTTCCAATAAATCAGCTTGCAAGCATATCTATCCCTGATGCAAAGCAGATTGTTATAAGCCCCTGGGATAAAACACAAGAAAAGGCAATCACAAAGGCAATTATGAATGCCAACATTGGATTACATCCAACATCTGACGGCGAAATAATAAGGCTTAGTATTCCTCCTTTAACAGATGAGAGGAGAAAAGAGCTGGATAAAATGGTAAAGGCTCTAGTTGAGGAAAAGAGGGTATCTATAAGGAATATAAGGCATGAGCTAAACCATAAAATTGACGAAAGGAAGAAAAACAAAGAAATGGGAGAGGACGATGCATTTAGGCTAAAAGATGAGATACAAAAGGAGACAGACGGTTATATAAAAAGAGTAGATGACCTCCTTTTACAAAAAGAAAAGGAAATAATTGAAAGGTAATACCGCAATTATTATTGCTGGTCTAAATGGCTAAATAAAATTATGTATGTGTTTAGAACCACGGTATGTGTTGAGCTTCCCTAATATGTGTTGAGCTTCCTTTATGCTAAAGAGCCAGAAATCGCTTTGTTTAATTGTATGTTTAGCGAAGCTAAACACGTACATAAATTTTAAAAATCCGAAGCACGAAGCACGAAACAATATCTAAATTCAAAATTCTAAACATAAGCGTTCGTTCCTCTAAATTATATTGTTTTGAATTTTCAATTTTAGTCATTTGAATTTGTTTTAAGATTTCGGATTTCAGGAAGGTTGTGGATAAGGTTCCTTAAATTTGACAAATCTGTAAGCCTTATAATAAACTATAACCATAGACATTAAAAAAAAAGCTAAAAATGCAAAACAAATATGTATGAAAGACCTATATCAAAAAGCCCTTCAATATATCCCGGGTGGTGTAAATAGTCCAGCAAGGGCTTTTAGGGCTGTTAAACAAAAGCCAATATTTATTGAAAAAGGGGAAGAATCTTACCTTTTTGATAGAGAAGGAAAGAAATACATAGATTATTGCCTCTCTTTTGGTGCAATTATATTGGGTCATAGCGAAAAAAGGGTTTGTAAGGCTATAAAAGATGCAATAGACAAAGGATGTGGTTTTGGCTTATCAACAGAAAATGAGGTTGTTTTATCCCAAATAATTTGCAAGGCAATTCCATCTATTGAGAAGATAAGGCTTGTTAATTCTGGAGCAGAGGCTGTTATGTCTACTATAAGGCTTAGCAGGGGATGGACAAAAAGGGATAAAATAATAAAGTTTGAGGGAGGTTATCATGGATGTGTTGACAGCCTTCTTGTATCCTGTGGTTCATCCTTAACAACACTTGGGATTCCAACAAGCTCTGGTATTCCAGAGGATTTTTTAAAAACAACGATTGTCCTTCCATATAACGATATTCATTCATTTAGGGCAATAATTGAAAAATATTATAGCGAAATTGCCGCTGTTATTATAGAGCCAGTTGCTGGAAATATGGGCGTTATCCCTGCATCTTTGGAATTTTTAAAGGTTTTAAGGGAAGAAACAGAAAAATATAAAATCCTCCTTATCTTTGATGAGATAATTACAGGATTTAGGCTGTGCTTTGGTGGATTTCAAAATATTATTGGAATAAAACCAGATTTTACCTGCCTTGGAAAGATAATTGGAGGAGGCTTACCTATTGGTGCTTATGGTGGAAGGAAGGAAATAATGGATTGTCTTGCACCAGATGGCACCTGCTTTTCTGCTGGAACATTTTCAGGAAATCCAATTGTTACATCTGCCGGCATTTCTGTCTTAAGTATTTTAAAAAAAGAAGACCCATATCAGGAACTTACCGAAAAGACAAAATACCTTTTAGAAAGCTGTAATAAATCTGTCAAAATAAATCAAGTTGGCTCAATGTTCACCCTATTTTTTACAGAAAAAGATGTTTTTTCTCTAGCTTCTGCAAAATCCTCTGATTGCGAAAGATTTGCCAATTTCTTCAAATGCCTGCTAAAAGAGGGAATCTATTTTCCTCCATCCCAATTTGAGGCCTGCTTCTTATCAACATCTCACAGCAATAAAGATATAGAAAAAACAAAGAAGGCAATAAAACAAATTTTATAATTTTCCTTGCAAAATGTTTGGTTTTTTTATAAAATTTTAATAAAAAAAGGGGTGATGTTATAAAATGTCAAAGGTAATAGGCATTGATTTAGGAACAACAAATTCCTGTATGGCTATAATTGAAGGCGGTGAGCCAAAGGTTATAGCAAATATAGAGGGAGGAAGGACAACGCCCTCTGTTGTTGGCTTTACAAAGGAGGGAGACAGGCTTGTAGGTCAGCTTGCAAAACGCCAGGCTGTTGTTAATCCAGAAAATACCGTATATTCCATAAAAAGATTTATGGGAAGAAAGCATAGCGAGGTTGGAAGGGAGATATCTGAGGTTCCCTTTAAGGTTGTCCCGGCAGATAATGGAGATGCCTGGGTGATGACAAAGGATAAAAAATATTCTCCACCAGAGGTCTCTGCGATGATACTTAAGAAATTAAAAGAGGATTGCGAGGCATATTTGGGTGAAAAGATAACACAGGCTGTTATCACTGTCCCAGCATATTTCAATGACAGCCAGAGACAGGCAACAAAGGATGCAGGAAAAATTGCAGGATTAGAGGTTTTAAGGATAATCAATGAGCCAACAGCCGCATCATTGGCATATGGCTTGGATAAAAAGGGAAGGAATGAAAAGATTGCTGTATATGATTTAGGTGGCGGAACATTTGATATATCCATCCTTGAGCTTGGCGAGGGCGTCTATGAAGTAAAGTCAACAAATGGCGATACACACCTGGGAGGAGATGATTTTGACCAGAGGATAATTGATTGGCTTGCTGATGAATTTCAAAGGGAGCAGGGAATAGATTTAAGGAAGGATAGGGTTGCCCTGCAAAGGCTAAAGGAGGCAGCAGAAAAGGCAAAATGTGAGCTTTCAACAACCCTTTCGTCTGAGATAAACCTTCCATTTATAACAGCAGATGCAACAGGACCAAAGCATCTAACCATAACATTAACAAGGGCAAAGCTTGAGCAATTGGTGGATGACCTTATTGAGAGAACAAGGAAGCCCTGCTTAAATGCCTTAAAAGATGCAGGTTTAAGTGCGGATGATATAAATGAGGTTGTCCTTGTTGGTGGGCAGATAAGAATGCCAAAGGTTCAGGAGCTTGTAAAGGAGCTGTTTAAAAAGGAGCCTCATAAGGGTGTGAATCCAGATGAGGTGGTTGCTGTAGGTGCGGCAATACAAGCTGGTGTTTTAAAGGGAGAGGTAAAAGATGTCCTTCTTTTGGATGTAACACCATTATCTTTGGGCATTGAGACATTGGGTCAAGTATTTACAAAGCTTATTGATAGAAATACAACAATTCCAACAAAGAAGAGCCAGATATTCTCAACAGCAGAGGATAACCAGAATGCTGTAACAATCCATGTTCTTCAGGGAGAAAGGGCTTATGTATATGATGATGGGATGAAGAGCCTGGGAAGGTTTGACCTTATTGGCATCCCTCCAGCACCAAGGGGATTTCCCCAGATAGAGGTTACATTTGACATTGATGCAAATGGTATTATGCATGTTTCTGCAAAGGATTTGGGAACAGGGAAGGAGCAATCCATAAGGATTCAGCCATCTTCTGGTCTTACAGATGATGAAATAAAAAGGATGGTAAGGGAGGCAGAGCTTCATGCAGAGGAGGATAAGAAAAAGAGGGAATTGCAAGAGGAAAAAAACAAGGCTGATAATATAATCTATGCAACAGAGAAGGCATTAAAGGAATATGGAGATAAGGTATCTGCTGATGAAAAAAAGGCTATTGAGGATTCTATTTCTGCTTTAAAGGAAAAGATAAAGGGAGATGATAAAGCCGCAATAGAGAAGGGGATAGATGAGCTTTTAAAAACCTCGCAAAAGCTTGGTGAGGCTGTTTATAGGGAGGCACAAGCAAAAGCAGGGCAACAAACACAAACAGGAACCCAAACTCAGGCTGAGCCTCCAAAAGAGGAAAAGAAAGAAGATGTAATTGAAGGGGAATATAAAGTTGAAGAATGAAAATTTAAAATTTATAATTTAAAATTAAGCGAAGCGACAATGGAATTCGGAATAGGCGTATCAAAGAATAGGGATTCAATAAAGGCAGGAAAGGAGGCTGTTTCAGAAGCCCTTTCTTCTATTAAAAAGCCAGACCTTATTATCCTCTTTGCATCAACAATATTTGATATAGAAGCTCTTGTCTCTTCTGTATTTCTTGCATCTTCTAAAGCACCTATGATTGGATGCACAACCTCTGGCGAGATAAAGGATGATATTTTATTTGGCTCCTCTCTTGTGATTGCTGTAAAATGTGAGAATGGGGAAGGGATAGAGGCAAGAGGGATTGAGGATATCTATAAAAATCCAAGGGAGGCTGGTCAAGGGATTGTAAGTGATGAATATAAAAAGGGTTTTTTGCTTGTTTTATCAGATGGGCTTTTTCCACAAACAAGCCTCGTGGTAAAGGGGATAAACGATTACCTTTCTCCCTGCATTTCGTTAGGAGGTGCATTAGCAGGAGATGACCTAAAAAGAAATAAAACATATCAATTCCTGAATGGAAAGATATTCACCCAAGGCCTGGTTTCTGCATTTTTTAAAACATCTGCAAGAATTAAAACATCCTTAAGACATGGCTTTTCTCCCAAATCTCCACCCTTAAGGGTAACATCATCAAAGGAGAATGTAATATATCAGATTGATAGCCATAGGGCATCAAAGGTCTATTTGGAGTTTTTGGGTCTTTCTGAGGATGAGCTTGCCTTTGGCTCTCCTATTGATATTAAGGAGGTCAGGAATTCTCCCATTGGTATCCCTCAAACAACAGGCGATTACAAGATAAAATCATTTTTAGAGTTTAGAAAGGATGGCTCAATCGCTTGTGATTCATATATTCCAGAGAATTCAATAATTCGCATATTAGGTCAGAATCCCTCATCGCTTATCAATGCAGGTCATGAGGCTATTAGTGATGCTATTTCAGAAATTCATCCCAAGATTGTTTTTCTTTTCCCCTCATCATACAGGATGTTAATTTTAGGTGAGGATGCAAAGAATGAGATAGATGAAATTAAGAAAGAGACAAAGGATGTTCCGATGATTGGGTTTTATGGCTATGGTGAAATAGGTCCATTAAGGACACATAGGTCTGATTTTCATAATAAGTCCATTGGAGTATTGGCGATAGAATAAAATGAAAGAAGATGCATTGGAAAAAGAGGGGGATTTAGAAAAACAAATAGCCCTGCTTTCCATTCTTTATTCAACAGCTGTCTGGAAGATTCAGGGAGAAACAGAAGATGAGATTATGAGGATTGGCCTAGATAGGATAAACGAGGTTTTAAAGCCAGAGATTGCGGCAATATTGGCTTTAAGGGATGGATTTTTAAGGATTGTAGCAGGAACAGGAATTCCAAAAGGTGTCTGTGAAAAGACAAAGATAGAGATAGGCGTTGGTACCTGTGGAGAGGTATTTCTTACAGGAAGGCCTATAGCAATCCCCTCTCTTTCAAAGGACCCATCATTTATTGACCCATTTGTTAAGGAAGTGCCTGTAAAAAGTGTTTTCTGCTATCCAATAAGGATAGAGGATAGTATTGTCGGCGTTGTATGGCTTGGATTTTTATCCTCTCATCCTCCTTTGAAAGAAGAGGAATGGCTTGTTTCTTTAGTAGCTGAAAGGCTTGCATTGAGCCTGCAAATCCATAGGCTAAAGAATCTATAAATGAGTCTCCCTAAACATATTGCTATAATTATGGATGGAAATGGGAGGTGGGCATTAGAAAGAAATCTTCCAAGGATAGCTGGACATAGGGAGGGAATGAAGGCAGTGGAGCGGATAATTAAAGCTGCATCAGACCTTGGGATTAAGGTTCTTACCCTTTATGCCTTCTCTACAGAAAATTGGAAAAGGCCAGAAAATGAGGTGTCGTTTTTGATGAATCTTTTTTGTGAGTATATAAAAAAGAAAATAGAAGGGCTGATGAAAAATAATGTTAAGATAAGAACCTGCGGCGAAATTAAAAAGCTTCCAAAAAAGGTATTAAGCCTATTAGAGGATGCTTGTAATAAAACAAAAGAAAATAAAGGGCTTATTTTGAATATTGCCTTAAATTATGGAGCAAGGGATGAGATAGTAAGGGCTTGTAAGAAGATTGCAGAAAAGGCATTAAAGGGTGAGATTAAATTAGATGAAATAGACGAAAGGCTTATCTCCTCATCCCTTGATACTTATCCATTACCTGACCCTGACCTTCTTATAAGGACAAGCAAAGAGATGAGAATAAGCAATTTTCTTCTTTGGCAGATAGCGTATGCAGAGATTTGGATAACGCCAGTTTTTTGGCCTGATTTTAATAAGGAGCATCTTATGGAGGCAATAAAGGATTATCAGGAGAGGAAAAGGAGGTTTGGAGGAATATGATAAAAATGCAAAAATCAAAATGCAAAATTCAAAATTGTGGTAAAATTTATTAAATAATGAAGAAATTTTTTGCACCGTTGCTTTTCCTTCCATTTTTGGCTTATACAACATTTATAGAGGAGAGGATATTTTTTACAATTTTAATAGGCTCTGTTATCCTCCTTGGGCTATTTGAATTCTACAATATGGTTCAAAAAGAGGATTGGTGGTTTTTAGGTCTTTTGGTTGGAATTCTTCTTATAGGAAGTGCCTCTTTGGATTATAAATATCCATTCTTTCTCTCTTTTCTTTCAAATTCATTCTATGGAGCCATTATTTCATTTTTCATCCTTCTTCTTCTCTTTTTTGGAATTTTTATAAAAAGGATTATTTTAATCATAACAAACAATAGCATCATTGCCGTTATCTTTGGCATTTTTTATATCGGATGGCTAACAAGCCACCTTATTCTTATAAGAGGTCTTTTCAATGGAAGTTTTTATCTTCTATATCTTTTCTCTGTTGTTTGGTCTGCTGATGGAGGTGGATGGCTCATAGGAAAGCACCTTGGAAAACACAGAAATATATTTCCCATATCTCCAAATAAATCTATTGAAGGGCTCATTGGAGCCATTGTTTCCTCTGTTGCTATCTCCATTTTTATTGGGCATTATATTGGCTTTTCTCTGCTTAAAAGAACACTCTTTGGGATATTATTTGCCTTTATTGGTCTATTTGGAGACCTTGCCGAATCAATCTTTAAGAGAAATGTTGGAAAAAAGGATTCTGATTCTTGGATATCCGAATATGGTGGAATCCTTGATGTATTTGATTCAATTATTATATCAGCCCCTATTTTTTATTACCTTATTTTATTGGGGGGCGTAGTTTAATTGGGAGAGCGTATCCTTCGCATGGATAAGGTTGGGGGTTCAAATCCCCTCGCCTCCAGGTGTAAAAAATTGAAGAATGAAGGAAGGGGATTTGAAGCCCGAAGCTTTAGCGAAGGGCCGAACTATTAGATTTTGTTGTGCATCTTTGCGACTAGGCAGGAGTAAAGGGCACTAGAAAATCTTATAGTTCAAATTCCCTCGCCTCCAATTGTTCACTTGACTTTTTAGGATTGTTTTTGTAAAATAGTAAAAATGACAGAGGATTGGCAGATAAATGTGGAAGTGAAGGCAACCCTTGTAAAAAGGTTTGTGGATACAAAGACGGTTAATGTTTCAACGAGTAATGGTTGTATTCTTGTGAAAGGTGAGTTAAGTTTTATGGGAGGAAATGTTAAAGAAGAAGATATACCACTTATGCTTTTAAAGATTGAAAAGGATATAAAATATATAAAAGGTGTAAAGGACATTAAGATAAATTTTAAAGATTGGGTAAAGGTGAATGAAAGATGGGTGAACCTCAAAGAAGTTTAAAAGGAAAGCATTTAATTGGAAATATGCTTGTTGAGGCAAGGCTTATTACAAAAGAGGGTCTTGAGAAGGCAATATTAGAACAAAAAAAGACAAATGAGCAATTTTCAAGGGTATTGATAAGATTAGGCTTAATAGAGGAAGAAGCCCTTGTTGCATTTTTGGGAAGCAAGTTTAATATTCCATATATTGACCTTTCAAAAGCACCAATTGACATCCTCGCTGTTTCCCTTATCAGATATGAAATAGCAAAGAAATACCTTCTCTTTCCCTATGCAAAGGAGGATTCTGTTTTAAAGGTTGCAATGGTTGACCCCTTAAATGCTACTGTTATAAATGAGCTTGTTGTAGAGACAGGCTATCAAATAAAACCAAATATTGCATCAGAGGCAGGCGTAAGAAATGCCATTAAAAATTATTATGAAAGTGGTATGGATGAAAAGAAGATAAAGGAATTGCCAAAAAAGAAGGTTGAGGTCAAGGTTGTTGCTGATGAGATGAATATAGACAAAATTATGCGTCAAGGCTCTGAGGCACCCTTAATAAACCTTGTCAATCATCTATTAACAGAGGCTGTTAAATCAAAGGCATCCGATGTCCATATTGAACCCTATGAACATTCTTTAAGGATAAGGTATAGAATAGATGGTGTCCTTTATGAGGTTGCCTCTCCACCAAAAGAGCTTCTTCATCCACTTATTTCAAGGATAAAGATTATGTCAGAGATGGATATTTCAGAGCGTAGGCTTCCTCAAGATGGAAGGGCAAAGCTTAGGGTTGAGGGAAGGGAGGTAGATTTTAGGGTTTCAACCCTTCCAACAAATTTTGGTGAGAAATCCGTGATAAGGATTTTGGATTCTTCAAATTTATGCGTTGACCTTACATCATTAGGCTTTGAACCAGATGCTTTGGCTATATTTGAAAAGAATATAAATATTCCACATGGAATGATATTGGTTACAGGTCCAACAGGAAGTGGAAAGACAACAACCCTATATTCTGCCTTAAGAAGCATAAATACACCGGATAAGAATATTATGACAATAGAAGACCCTGTTGAATTTGTTCTTGGTGGCGTTAATCAGGTTCAGGCAAAGGCCGATATTGGATTTGATTTTGCATCTGGTTTAAGGTCATTTATGAGGCAGGACCCTGATATTATCCTCGTTGGTGAGATAAGGGATAGGGAAACAGCAGAGGTTGCTATAAATGCCGCCTTAACCGGACATCTGGTTTTTTCAACCCTTCACACAAATGATGCAGCTGGTGCTGTAACAAGGCTTGTTAATATGGGCGTTGAGCCGTTTTTAATAGCTTCAACAGTAGTTATGGTTGTTGCCCAGAGGCTTGTTAGAAAGCTTTGCAATTGTAAGGTTGCCTATGAGGTTCCTGGAGAAAGCGTAAGGGGTATGGGAATAGATGTTTGGGAGAATGTTGTTACATTATATAAGCCTGGTGGATGCGAAAGGTGTGTAAATATCGGTTATAAGGGAAGGGCTGGTGTATATGAAATTCTTGTTGTAAATGAGCAGATAAAGGAGCTAATTATTCATAGAGAGTCATCACATATCATCTATAAAGCCGCTGTTGATAGTGGAATGATAACCTTAAGGGAAGCAGCTGTTAGAAAGGTTCTTTCTGGAGCTACATCAGTAGATGAGATGATGAGGATAACATCGGAAGCGTAATGGAGAAAATTGCAAAATGCAAAAGTCAAAATGCAAAACAAAAATGGCTCTAGGGTCTAGGTTTTTAGTTTTGCGTTTTTAGTTTTAAGTTTCCTAAGATGCTTACAATGGAGTTTTTGGTGCATGAGATGGTTGAGAGGGGAGCCTCTGACATCCATCTTGTTATTGGTGCTCCTCCACAGCTTAGGGTTGATGGTGTAATGACACCAATTGAGGGAACCGAAAGGCTTATGCCAGATGCCTCTCAACAGCTTATATATTCTGTCCTTACAGATGAGCAAAAAAGAAGGTTTGAGGAGGAGAATGAGCTTGATATATCATTTGGTGTTAAGGATGTTGGAAGGATAAGGATGAATGTCTTTAGACAAAGGGGAACAATAGGAGCAGCTTTAAGGGGAATTCCTAATGAGATACCATCATTTGATCAGCTTGGCGTCCCTCCTGTTGTAAAAAAGATTGTAGAATTTCCCGTTGGACTTGTTCTTGTTACAGGTCCAACAGGAACAGGAAAATCAACAACATTGGCAGCTATGATTGATTATCTTAATACAAATAAGAAATCGCATATCATTACTGTTGAAGACCCAATTGAATTTTTACACCGCCATAAAAGCTGCCTTGTTGTCCAAAGGGAAGTAGGAGCTGATACAAAGTCATTTGCACAGGCTTTAAAGCATATGTTAAGACAAGACCCAGATATAATTCTTGTAGGTGAGATGAGAGACCTGGAAACAATCTCTGCCGCCCTTACAATAGCAGAAACAGGACATCTTGTTTTTGCAACCCTTCATACACCAGATGCTATTCAATCTGTAAATAGAATTATTGATGTCTATCCAGCCCATCAACAACAACAGGTTCGGGCACAGCTTTCCTTTGTCTTAAAGGCAACTCTATCTCAGTGTCTTATCCCCCATGCAAGTGGAAGGGGTAGGGTTGTTTGCTGTGAAATTCTTATTTCAACGCCAGCCATTGCAAATTTAATTAGGGATGGAAAGATTCACCAGGCATATACCATTATGCAGGCAGGAAAGCAATTTGGAATGCAGACAATGAATTCAGCATTGGTTGATCTATATAGAAAGGGAATGATTACCTATGAAAATGCCCTAATTCATTCCCAAGACCCAGAAGGTTTTAAAAAGATGGTTGCAGGAGGAGCAACCCAAGCACAGACAATGCTTAAGGCAGGAGGATATTAAAAATTTAAAATTTAAAACTAAAAATGCAAAATTGATGTAAAGATTTATTAAAAAATGGAGAAGTCAAAATTTAAATTAACATTAGTTTTTAGTTTTGAGTTTTAAGTTTTGAGTTTTTAAGATGGCGGTATTTTCTTATAAGGCAAGGGATGCAGGGGGCGCTTCTATCTCTGGAAAGATAGAGGCGGCTAATCTAAAAGAGGCATTAGGAAAACTTAGAGCACAAGGCTTAAGGGTCTTATCAACAGAAGCACAAAAGGGTATTGGTATTGAAGATCTACTTGATAAGATAAATATTTTAGATAAGCCTGGTTTGGGAGATAGGGTTATTTTTTCTCGTCAGCTTTCAACCCTTATCAATGCAGGCATCCCTGTTGTTCAATGCTTAAATATCCTTGTTGAACAGGCAAAAAAGAAATCCTTTCAGAAAATCTTAACAAATGTCCGAAGGGATATTGAGGGTGGTGAATTTATATCATCTGCTTTGGCAAAGTATCCATCCTGTTTTGATAGGCTTTATATAAGTATGGTTAAATCTGGTGAGATAGGCGGTGTTTTGGATGAGGTTTTGGAAAGAATTGCAACATACCTTGAGAATATTGCAGAGCTAAGGAGAAAGGTTATAGGTGCAATGGTTTATCCAGCAATGATTCTTCTTGTTGCTGTTGGTGTTGTTACATTCCTTCTTGTATTTGTCATTCCAAAATTTAAGGAGGTATTTGAGACATTTGGACAGAGCCTTCCAAAACCAACCCAGATATTGATAAATATATCTGATTTTCTTGTTCACTGGATATGGCTTGTTTTCCTTATAATAGCTATTATTGTTACTATAATAAATATAGTCATTAATAGGTCAGCTAAAGCAAGGCTACAATGGCATCGTATTATCCTTAAAATCCCTTTATTTGGTGACCTATTTAGAAAAATAGCCATTGCTAGATTTACAAGAACATTGGGAACCCTTGTTAGATCCGGTGTTCCAATCCTTGAAGCATTGGATATTGTTGCCCAGACATCTGGAAATAGGGTTGTTGAGCTTGCTATTATTGATGCAAGGAATGCCATTAAGGAGGGAGAGAGAATTTCAGACCCATTAAAGAGATCTGGCGTATTTCCTCCGATGGTTGTTCAGATGATATCTGTAGGAGAGGAGACAGGTGCTTTGGATGCAATGCTATTTAAGGCAGCTGATTACTATGATAGGGAGGTTGATGCAACGGTTGCTGCTTTATCCTCTATACTTGAGCCAGTAATGATTGTTATACTTGGAATAGTTGTTGGATTTATTGTTGTTTGTATGTATCTTCCAATATTCAGCCTCCCTGCGATGATAAAATAAAAGCTAAAAACTTAAAATTAAAAATGCAAAATTGTGGTAAAGATTTTTATAAAAATGTAAAACATCAGTTTTTGGTTTTAAGCTTTAAGTTTTGAGTTTTTATGGAGATCGCACCTTGTGTAGATAAGTGTCCAATTAACCTTCCTATTCCAGATTATATTAGGCTGACAAATGAGGGAAGGTTTAATGAGGCATATCTTTTAATTGCAAAAGAGGCTTGTATTCCCTCAATACTTGGAAGAATCTGCTTTCATCCCTGTGAGGATGCCTGTAGAAGAGGGGATGTTGATGAACCAATATCTATATGCAATATCAAAAGGTTTTTGGGAGATACCATCTCATCCCTTCCAAAGCAAAAGGTATTTCAAAAAGAGAGAATTGCGGTTATAGGAGGAGGTCCCTCTGGTCTTTCTTGTGCCTGGCATCTTCTTCAGCTAGGATATAGAGTGGATGTATTTGAAGAGAAAGAACAAGCTGGAGGGATGCCTTGTACTACCATTCCATCCTGGAGGCTTCCCCCGAATATTTTAAAAAAGGAGATTGAAAATCTTGTTAATGCCGGTCTTTCTATAAAAACAAATAAGAGATTTGGGGATGATTTTTCTTTGGATGACTTAAAAAAGGAATATGATGCTATTGTCATTGCTTGTGGTCTTCCTTTGAGTAGGGGAATAAAGGTAATTGATGGTGATGGTGTAATTCCTGCCCTAAAATTCCTTGAGGCAATAAAGTTTGAAGGTGGTGTTTCCCTTGGAAATAAGGTTTTGGTTATAGGTGGAGGCAATGTTGCCATTGATTGTGCAAGGGCATCTTTAAGGATGGAAAGGGATGTTTCCCTTATCTGCCTTGAGGATTATGAGAATATGCCCTGCTTTAAGGAGGAAAAAATAGAAGCAGAAGAGGAGGGAGTAAAAATTTTTCCTGGGTTTGGACCGAAGGAATTAGTAAGGAAAAATGGGAAAATAGAACAATTGGTTGTTATGAAGGTCTTGGAGCTATTTGATGAAAATAAAAGATTTTCTCCCAAATTTGATGAGAAAAAGACAAGAACATTTGATGTAGATACAATAATTATGGCTATTGGTCAGATGGCAGATTGGGATGCTTTAAAAAAGGGAGGCGTTACACAGGATATGTTGAAAGAAGATGGCTTTAATGGCTTATTTGCTTGCGGAGATATTGTTTTAGGCCCTTCAAATGTAGCTTCTGCAATTGCCTCAGGAAGAAGGACGGCTTTGGCTATTCATTGCTATTTTAAGTCAGAGGGTCAGAAGGTTAGAAAGTCAGAGGGTCGGGAGGTGGAATATAATCCAATATCGCCTATATCAGCCGAAGTATTACCCCTTATAGCTCACAAAGAAAGGGTAAAGCCAGAATGTTTAGAAATTGAGCAAAGGAGGGTTTCTTTTAATGAAATAGAGAAAACATATACATTGGATAATGTCTTTCTTGAGGCAGGTCGTTGCCTTTATTGTGGAAAAGGGCCAGAGCAGAAAAAAGAAACCTGTGCCCTCTGCCTTACCTGTATAAGGGTCTGTCCACTTAAGGGAATAAAAAGGGAAGAAAAGAGGGCATTGCCATCCTTAGAAGATTGCCAATCCTGTGGAATATGTGCAGGATTTTGTCCAGACAATGCAATAAGGCTTCCTGAAATTTTCCTAAAAGATAAATACCCAAGGAAGGTAACTATAGCTTGTTTTGATTGTCCCTCATATGATGCAATAAGGGTTCGCTGCATATTAAGCGTTGGAATTCCATTTTTCCTTTCCTTAATAGAGAAGGGTGTAGAGAAGCTTGCTATAGCACCTTGCAAAGATTTCTGTTTTGTTCCTTGTGCGAAACCATTTGTTTCTAAAATGATAAATAGGCTCTCTGGAATCTTAAAAGAGATAGGATTGGGGGATTGTATGTGTTTAGCTAAGCAGGAATAAAGAAAAAATAGGTGATTTCTGTATCTATCCATAAGCTTATGTATAATGATTTAAAGGAGGTATTGGAGATAGAAAATCTATCATTTGAAGACCCCTGGACAAAAGGGATGTTTGAGGAAGAGATGAAAAATGGAAGTTTTTATGTAGCAAAAGAGAATGGGAAAATTATAGGATATGGTGGATTTAGCATAGCAGAAGATGAGGTATCCCTTGTTAATCTTGCTATCCATCCATTGTATAGAAAAAAGGGTATAGGCTCTTTTCTTCTTGGTCTTATTATAAAAATTGCAAGGGAGGAGGGAGGAAAAAAGATGTTCCTTGAGGTAAGGAGAAAAAATTTAGGTGCAATATCGTTCTATAAGAAGCAGGGATTTATAGAAACAGGAATAAGAAAGAGCTATTATGATGGAGGAGAGGATGCTATTATAATGTCCTGTAAGCTATGAAAAAAGCCTTACAACCCCAAATTCAGAATCCCAAATTCCGAATCCCAATTACAATTTTAAGCTTCTTTATCCCATTTATTGTCTATCTAAAAACCCTATCACCAACACTTACATTTGGTGATGCTGGAGACCATGTAGCCTGTGGATATATCCTTGGCCTTGCCCATCCATCTGGATATTGTCTATATACAATAATTACAAAGCTTGCAAGCTATATCCCAATATCAAATATTGCAATGAGGATGGGTTTTATTACCATTGTTATATCAAGCTGTGCAATCTTTGTTTTATTCTTATCTTTAGAGCATATTTTAAAACACCCCGTCCCTTCGGGACACCCCTCTAAAAGAGGGGAAGACCAATATATTGCATTTTCTTCATCCCTTATCTTTGCTTTTTCATCAACCTTCTGGAAAATAGCAAGCTATATAAAGATTTACTCCCTCTTTGTGCTTTTTGTCTCTCTATGTTTTTACATAATTTTTATTTGGCATAGACAGAAAAAGAAAAAATACCTTTATCTCCTTGCCTTTATCTATGGATTGGCTGTTTCAAACCATAACCTCTCTGCTACAATATTTCCATCATTATTTTACCTTGTCTTTGTAACAGACAAAAGGGCATTTAAACCAAAAATCCTATTTAACCTTTTTCTCTTATTCCTGCTTGGATTTTCAATATACCTTTACCTTCCCATTAGGGCATTGGCAAAGCCAGAGATTGATTGGGGATTTCCTATTACCTTCAAGGCATTTGTTGATTATGTAACAATAGCAATGGCTAGAGAGAAAATGTTTTCCTCATTCTTTTTTAAGAATCTAAGTGAGCATATTGGTGTTGTTATAAAACAATTTTCATTTTTGCTTGTTTTTGTCGTTCCTGGATTTATAAGGCTTTTTAAGGAAAGGAGGCTTTTTTTCTTTATTCTCCTTACAATTATTGTTAATTCCTATTTTAGCCTTTCTGTCTATGCAAAGATTGAAGAGCTGGTTGATATGGAATCATATAACCTTCCAACATTTCTTTGCACCTCAATTTTAATAGGCTTTGGGATGAAATATATAATTGAATATTTTAAAAAAATCCCTCAATTTGTTTTTGTTTTATTGTTTATTATTTCATTATCATTTAATTATCATAAATCAGATTTCTCAAGGTATTATTTTGCCTATGATTTTGGAAGGAATCTATTAAAGCCCCTTCCAAATAATGCTATTTTATTTGACAGGATTGACCTTGAGGTATTTCCCCTGTGGTATTTTCAATGTGTTGAGGAAGTAAGAAGGGATGTTTCTATAATTCCCATACATTTCTTACAAAGACCCTGGTTTATGGAAAAGATTATTGAATTACACCCTTGGATATCCTCTCCTAAAACAATGGATATTTTAAAGACCCAAGATAAAATTTGGGCTGAAAGTAGGGAGATAATGGGAATGTATGAAAAGACAATGAGCGCAATTATTCAAAGCAATGAGGATAATCTTCCTATTTATTACACATTCTTTAGAAAGGATGAAAGGATAGATACACCATATATTGATAGGATAGAAAAGGATGGGCTTATTTATAGGCTAAAGCTTGGAATCTCAAATACAGTTCTTCCAAAGAATGAATATACATTTTCATATAGGGGTGTTTTTGATAAAACAAACAAGGATGTCTGGGCAAGGGAGATAATTTATAGCTATTCATATTACCATGCTGACCTTGGGCAATACTATCTTAATATGGGAAAGGCAGATAGTGCAATAAAAGAGCTTGAAATGGCGATTAAGTTTGACCCAAATAATTCAAGCTATATGGGTACATTGGGTGCGGCATATGGCGTTGTTGGAAGGTTTAAAGATGCTTGCTCTATTTTAGAAAAGGCATTGGAGAAAGAACCAAATAATGAGGTCTTTAAGGAATATCTTGAAATGGCAAGGAGAAGGTTATAGAACAACCCGTTAAAATGGATTTTTCTATTTTTTTTAACATTAATCATCAATGTATACCAAAAATCAATTGAATTTCAAGCAAACCCTTTTGTTAAAGGGTTAAGGTTAAGATGCCTGACTACTGTTTAACCAAAAAGTTTGCAAACCATTTTTGTTTTAGCATAACACAAAAAAACCAATTTTATTTCAGTATATTTTCCTATATTTCGCTACCTTTGTCCAGAATTACCTTCTAAACAGGATATATTATATTAATTATACCAAAAAGCAATTCGTTTGCGAAAAAGTATTAAGCAAAAAAGGAAAAATGCCGATATTATATATATGAAAGACTTTCTAAAAGAAGAAGAAAAAAAGATTTTAAGAGAGAAGCATTATGGGGT